>NCET01000068.1 GCA_002280815.1 Flavobacteriales bacterium 32-34-25
TCGTAATGCGTTCTTTATTTGGAAATACTAATGCAAGTAGAAACTCAGCTTAATATTCGATTATGAAGCAAATTGATATCCCGGAAAACGAATATTCCGTATTTAATGCTACTTATGTAAAAGCGGCAGGAGATGGAGATTTATATGAAGACTTAGAAATAAGTCTTCATGATTTTATTCGATTTGTTCAGGATGTTCCAATGGATAAATTTGATTACCGTTATGCCGAAGGCAAATGGACCATCAAAGAAATTATTCAGCATATAATTGATACCGAACGTGTTTTTGCTTATCGTGCTTTGCGAATTTCGAGAAATGACAAAACGCCATTGCCGGGATTTGACGAAAATGATTTTGCTTTGAATACTGATGCTAATAGTAGGCATTTACAAGGATTATTGACTGAATTGTCAATTGTTCGTCAAAGTACTTTGGCACTTTTTAAGAGTTTTTCAGATGAACAATTAAAAAGAATTGGAATTGCTTCTAATCATGAAATATCGGTGCGAGCCATTGGTTTTATCGTCATTGGACATCAAAAACACCATCAAAAAGTTTTTCAGGAAAGATACCTGTAAATTATTCAAAACAAGTTGACCAAATTTTCAACTTGTTTTCAAAAGACATCGTGTTAGCGGGACTTGTAGAAGGCATTACGTAATAAGTAATGCCTTTTATTTGCCCGAAATTTTTAATAAAATAACGGTGGCTTTCTTTTCCGTTAAAGATGATTTTCTTGATATTTGGAAATTGGTTAAACAAACTTTCAAAATCATTTGGCTTATGATTCTTGATTTGAATGTCTAAACTTCCTTTGCGTTCACAATTTTCCAGAACATCCCAGATTCCAATTTTATTAGTTTGTAATATTTTTATTTTTTCTTCGAAAATAGTAACAACTGGCAATTTATCAAATATGGCGTAAATTATTTTCCAGAAATGATTTCTCGGATGGGCATAATATTCTTGCTTCTCTAAAGATGCAATTCCGGGCATAGTTCCTAAAATTAGGATTTCGGTTTCGGAGTTCACAAAAGGAGGAAAGGAGTAAATCATGATTGATTAGAATAAGTATGACAGAAAGATAGAGTAAAAAAAATATTTAAATAAAATTTAAACAGACTCTTAGTTTTATTGGTCTCAAAAATAGTTAAAACTATGTACTTTAGTGCATTTTCTTTTCAACCTCGTATAGCTTTAGGTTTTTAAAAACCAATTCTTGTAGCATTCTTGCTGTTATTCCACTTTTCGTTTTCACATAATGAATAAATTCTTTCGAAGCTAGGTTTTCTGCCAAAAACAATTTCATCCATTAAACATTTTCGTGCAATATTTTCCATTTCTCCACCAGAATAAGGAAATTGTGTAGCGAGTTCCAATGCTTCTTTAGCAGAAAGTAGGGGCAGTTTGTTTTTCCATATTTTAGAAGCATTTATTGTACTTGGATTTTCAAATTTGACTTTAAATAGAAAACGTCGTTCGAATGCCGAATCTAAATTGTTAACCAAATTTGATGTAGCAAAAAGAATTCCGTCAAAATTTTCTAATTCTTCTAATAACACATTTTGTATAGCATTTTCAGTGTCGGATACAGAGGAAGAACCGGCATTTTTTCTCTTGCCAATGATAGCATCAGCTTCATTAAACAGAAGAATGGGACAAATATTTTGTGTTTTCTTGAAATTGTTATAATCTGTAAAAATCTTTTTTACCAACTTTTGACTTTCACCAAACCACATCGATTTAGTTTCCGAAATTTCTACTTTAAAAATAGGACGATTGTGCTTTTTTGCCAATTGATAGACAGTTTCCGTTTTGCCCGTTCCGGGTGCTCCATATAAAAGTGTTGTAATTCCCGTATTCATATTTTTAGACTTTAACTGATTTTGTAATTTTAAAAAAGAAGAGTTTGAAAGACTCTTTTTGATAGGCTCCAATTGTAATTCTTCGCCACTATTGTAAAACAAATTTCGCTTTTGAATTTGGTCTGCATAAATTAATCGTTTGTCTTTTTTTTCAATAAATTCCAACGAAATTCCTTCCCATTCTTTCAACATCAAAACTGCTTTTTCAGTCAATTGAATGCGATGTCTGTTAGAGAATGTGTCGTTATCTTTCTCTATCAAATTTAGTGAATTTAATGGTGTTTTTTCTTCTAGAAAATTATTGATGTATTTGAAAGAGTCTCTTTTTCGGTCGTAAAAATCATCAACGGTACTTTGCAATCCTGTATTGAAATTGTTTTCACCACAATTCATTGCATCCAAAATAGTGTCAAAAAACACAAAAGAATCGACTAACTCAAAATTTTTGATAGCAAATTCAACTAATTTAAAATGCTTGTTAGCATTCAATAAATCTTCGAGTTTTTCGATAAAATAGTAGTAGTTAATTTTTTCAGCGTCTTTTTGGTCGCTTAAAATATCCATATCAGACAAAAATTCAGTGAACGTATTTTCTTTGATTTTAACGGCTAGTAATTCTTTGGGAATTGATTTTTGAGTAAGTACATAATCATAAATATGTTGTGATAATTCGTACTCGGTTTCTTCTCTTCGACGTTCAATCTTAATAAATATAGACTTAGAAATAAGTACATTGAAGTTATTTAAGTATTTTAGAAAGCTATGTTTTTCTAATCCAAAATGCTTAATGATGTCAGGCAATATAACCTTGTCAAAACAAGATTTTATAAAACAAGTTGCTAGTAGAATGACTTCAATGTCATTGACTTGAAAATAGTTACGAACAAGTTCTATTTCTGTAGAAATAGTATCGAATGTTTCCAAATTTAATTTGGACTTTTTAGCTGTTTTGTGAATAGTTTCTAATGCTAAAATAATGTTGTTATCTTCCATAATTTCTTGTTGTTTTGATTATTACAGAACAAAAATAAACCGCCACAATGCCATATAGTGACGGTTTAAATTTTATTGAGAGTATCTCAAAAAAAAAAAATAGATTAACTTCTTTTCATCCAACTTCTGCCTTCATTTGTGGAATAGTACAACCCTTTTGAAGTCATTCCCAGAATTTCTTTTCCGTTGTCGGTCAAATCATTAAAATTGCCACAGTTGCTAGAATTGTAACGAGACATCCAACTTCTTCCATCATTAGTTGAGTATTCAATTTTGGTTTTTGTAGTTGGATTAATACGAATAATTTCTTTTCCTTTTAAAATCATTTGTGCCATAATTGTTTGTTTTTTAGTTTGCCTACTCTAATTGGTTTTCGGCTTTCCCATAAGGCGAAATTAGTAGAGGAGTAAGACAAAGGATGGCGGTGTGATTTTTTTGTGTAAAAAAAACGACACTCGGGTGGGAGTGTCGTTATAAATTTTATTATTTTATTAATTTACATTTATCAACGCCATCTTTTGAATTTGCTACTTTAGATTGAGGAATTAACCAGCAACAACTTTGGTCATCTTTAATAGCCATATAATGCTGAATACTATGATTAAGTAAATTTTGTTCTTTAATTATTCTTTTTTTCCAATTGGGCATATCGTTTGGTATTTCGTAATTTGAAATAATTGTTTCTAAATTATCTACTGTCAATTTTCGCAATAAATCAAATAAATATTTTTTATAATTATTGTTGTATGCGTAATTATATAAGTCATTTATATGGGCAATCATACATCTCTTTGGGGCTTCAACAGCATACAAATATGAGGTACTCCAATAATCATAGAATTTATTGTCGTAAATAGTGAACAAACCTCGTCTAAAATCATTAGATACATCATTACCATTAAGATGATTCTTAATTACTTTTTGAATTTCCTGTAGCTTTTCATATGAAAATGATTCTATATTATTTTTATCAAATTCTATACAATCTAAAGCAAATGAAATTCGTCCTTTGCAGAAATTTGTATCTTCTGTTGAGAAAATTACATTTTTAATATCGTTAAAATTGTTAATAGAGGCTTTTAGTTTCTCTTCTGATGTTTGATTAGAAGCAAAACTAGATTCAATTTTATTTTGGGATAAATATTTATAAATGTTTTCAATTCCATTTGACAACTCCTTTATTAAATTTATAGCACCAATAAAACCAGATGCACTATCAATTGATGCATTTTGGATTATATTCCTTGTAACTCTAATCCATTCTGAAAAATTCTCTTGACTAAACTCCTTTGAATTCAATAAATATAATGTTTGAGAAAAAAATAAAACTCTTTGTTTATATGTTGTCTCACTATTTTTTACAAACTCAACAAATAAATTGTTTGTTACTTTCGTGTCTCTATTTATATTAACGATTTCTTTTTTACAATAATCCCAAAGAGTTAAATCAGCAGGCAAAATTTCATCATTTTTATTTTTCGAATAAATATCTAAACAACTAGTTAAGTAATCAAAAGCTATTTTTGTTGGAAAATCTTTTGGATTTACCTCGTTTGGATTGTTAAAAAGTTGTTGAATTTTACGTTCAATTATTTCATTCTTTATAGCTTCGCTTGTATTTGTCTTTTTTCTTTCTTGAAGTAATTTTTTAATTTCTTGAATTTCATTTTCATTCTCAATAATCTCTTTATTTTGAGCATAGTTATTTATTGCAATTCCAGCTATAAATTTTATAAATTCATCATCAATCAAATTATCGTTGCCACGATGTTTCCAAAATAAATCTGTCCATATTGTATCAACTTTATGAGAAAACTTTTCTGTAGGTTTTAGCTCATTTGATTCCCATTTATTATCTTCAATATGTTTTTCAAATCTAGCTTTAAAGTTTTCAAAATCAGTTAGTGGTACACCTCTAGCATTCATTTTAATATAAAGGTCGTCAGTTAAACCAATGTCTTTCAGTTCTTTAAAGTGAAATGTAACAGGTGGGTTTTCAGAGATAAGTTTGTCTATATAAGATATTAGTTCTTCTTTCTTTTTATCTTTTAGTTTTTCTTCAATAGCATCAAGCATTGTTAGCATTGCTTTGATTGTTGGGTCTTTTTTCCAAGACAAAAAGAACCATTTTGAATCGGATATTTTTTCATTCAATTTTGTTCCTTCTCCCAAATTATCTCCTTTTTCAACTAATTCATTGCAAAATTCTCTTGATGAAATTCTAGTTTCATAAGTGAATTTCAGTAAAGTGCTTTTGTTTTCAGACAATCTATCTGTCTTTGACATAAGATACCAATGTAATAAGAAAAGTGTTGTCAAGCGTTGTTGTCCGTCAAGTGGCTGTAAAACGTTGCTTTCAACATTTCCATATACAAAGTCTAATTCTAAAGAATTATTTGGGCTCTCTAAAGTTTCTATTATACTTGATAAAAAACCATTTCTAATTTTTTCGGTTTTTTTATCGTCTCGACCTTGTGCATAATCTCGTTGTATTATTGGAATTTCAATTTTATCGTTTGTAATAAGTTGCCAAAAACCTATTCCATTTTCTGCTATATTTTCACTCATTTTAATTAGATTTTTGGTTTAAAAGAATAATACTTTCTATATCTCCGAAATAGGAATCTCTATCTGCTTCATTCCATAATTCTAAATCTTTTAGTTCTTTAGAATAATATTTCATAAATACATTTTTTGTGCAAATTGGTATAAAAACACCCTGTTTTTCATTTTCAATTATTTTACGTCTTTTTTCTTTGAATGAATCATTTTTATAGGAACGGTTAGTACCCCTATCTAACAAACACAGATTTCTTATGGTATTGTCTTCTTCTCCTAAAACATAGCTAATGATTTTTTCGAAATCATTATCATCTATTAGTTTTTCTTCTATTATAATGTTCTCAATTTGTTTGTTAAACTCTTCATTATTACTATTGCTTTTTATAAAATTGAGTTTAAGCCATTTGATTTGCTCATCTTTTTTTACTTTAACTTCTGTTGCAATAGCGTGAATGTGTTCAATGTCCCAGTTTTCTTTTTTAAATCTATTGAAAGGAAATTTGCTGGTTTCTTGCTTAAAGTTTAACATCGTTTGGATATTATGAAATAATAATATGTTCTTAACAGGTCCTTTATTGTATTCCAGATTACTCAAGTCAACATTATTTTTCTTTTTAATTTCAATATCTAGAAAGTTTTTAAATTCATTCTTTTTTTTACCTTCAGCTTCTTTTAATAATTCCTTTATTTCGATATTTGTTGCAATCAAATAGCCTATTTTGTGATATAGTTCCCTGTCGTTAAACCACTCTTCAATTGTTTGAAATATTCGTTTAATTTCTTTCCAATTAGTGTCAATTTCATTTTTGGATTTTATTTTGAATTTTTCAGAGAAGAAACGGAAGGTAGAGGTAGAGTCCCTATCATTTTTATTTTTGACACCACTAATATTTTCCATAATTTGGAATATATATTCAATCCGGGTTGGTAGTATATTTTCTGAATTATTTATAAAATACCAAAGTTCATCGTTTTGTAAAGTATATTCAATTCTATCCCATTCAGATGCAATTTCTAATTGGCGCAATCTAATTTCTTCTTTGTCAGAGCCTTTAAAGTTAGAGCTGTTTAAGAACAAAGCTTTGATTAATTCCGCATTCGTCAAAGATATTTTTCCCATATTTATTCTAGTGAAAATTTCAATTGTATCTTTTTCAGCTGAAACTTCATACCATATCACTTTTGTGTTTTCTAAAAAAGGAGTTATAAATTTAGAACTTATTGAATTGAATCCTTGATTTGCTTTTGTTTGAAACCATTCTTTTGTTTTTGTATATGCTTGAAAAATATGAAAATAATCAATGTTTTCAATAGACTCTTTTTCTGTTTTTAATGATATATATTGTAAAAACACTTTGCTATTTATAGATTCAGTATTTCTTGTTTCATATTCAATTTCGAAAGTTTTTCTTTCGCTTTCAATGAATCTTTCTAAATGTTTTAAAATCAAAAAAATGGTTGTTAATCTTTGTTGACCATCTATAACTTCATAGCTATTATGATCTTTATTGAATTTTACTACTACTGGTTGCAAGCAATACCATTCATTTGTTTTTTTTTCAGGTTTATTAATAAAATCCCAAACATCATCTAACAAGTCTTCAACTTGTCTTTCTGTCCATCTATAACCTCTTTGGTAGGATGGAATAAAAAAATTCATTTCCAATAGTTCTGCTATAGGTTTTTCTGATAAATTACTCATAATTATAATATTAAATAGTGTTTTGTTTTTCCAAACTCATCAGATACAACTCCGCACAAGCCCTTGCATCACTTAACGCATCGTGATGATTCAGCGGAATGTTGTATTCTTGGCACAAGTTAGCTAAATTTGACCTATAAATCTTATAAGTACAGAATTTATTGTAGTCGGGCGTTGGTAAATTATAGTAGGCAAGTGTTTTATCCAAAACAGGGAAATCAAAACCAAAACCATTCTGTGCCACTACATTTTGGTTTTCGATATAAGGCGCAATTTGATGCCAAATTTTGTCGAAAGCAAGTGCATTTGAAGTGGTTTTTGCAGCAATCCCGTGAATTTCCGTAAAGCGATTCCAATAGTAATTATCGGGAGGTTGAACCAATATATTAACTTCTTTGGTAATGATTCCGTTTTCTACTCTAACCAATCCAACCTGGCAAATGCTATTTCGGTAACCTGTTGCCGTTTCAAAATCTATTGCGGTAAAACAATCCATAAGTTTACTTGCTATTCATTACAATTTGTAATATTCATCCCTGAAATTTCTATCTTATACAATCTACCATCAATTACTAATCGATTCAGAAACCCCAGTGGAATAGTAGCTGTTGTTCTATCGTCTATTCCATCTGGAAGTTTTTCCTTAAAAGTAAGCTCTAGCTTATCAATCCGTTTTGAAAACAAGCTCACAAATTCTTCTTTTTCCATAATTATATATACAGATTAGACATTTCAGAAATCCTGTTTTTGATTTCGTTTTGAAGTGAAATAGGGGAGAGCACTTTTAAATCACTACCGTATTTCAACAATTCCATTTTAATATCGTTGGTGGTGTGAATGAAAATTTCTAGGATTACAGTATCTTCGGTTTCTTCCACAATGCATTGCGATTCGTGTAACGGAAAGGTTTTGATGTAATTGCCTTGTTGTTTGGAAAACTCCAAAACCACTTTTTCTGCTGCCTCATAAGTTTCAACTCCAAAAGCGTGTTGAAATTCCTTTTCTACGTTGTAAGCAACGGGTTTGAACTTGGTATCGGTAATTTTTAGGTTGGAGATTCGGTCTAAACCAAAGGTTTTTACGGCTTCGTCTTTTTTGTCTAAAGCGACTAAATACCATCTTTGTTGCGATTCTTTGATGGCAATGGGTTTTACTTCGCGTTGGGTGCTAAAATCATCCCAATGCTTTTGATGGGTAAATTGTAAAACATACCCATTTTGAATGGCGTGAATGATTCCATAAATATGCTCGGTTCCTAATGATTTTCGTTTTTCCAGAAACACACTTGGCGACAATTTATTTCCCTCTTGCAATGCGTGATGTATCGAAAAAGCATCAATCATTCGGGTTACCGACTGGTCTTCGATTTCTTCTTCGTCAATGGCGTAGGTTTTGTCTTTGCGATTGTAGTGAATGTCAATTCCAAAAAGAGTAGAAATGTCTTTTTTATCTCGTTCAAAAGTGCGAATGGCATATTCGAAAGAGGTATCGATATCGTCGTTCTCTAATTTACGCATTACGTGTTCCTGTAAATCGTTGAAACTACAAGGACGACTTCTCAAGCGGTCTATGACGTACAAATACCTTTTAAAATAGATTAATTTTGACATAATGTTTTAATTTATTTTTCAAAGATAATTAATTTGTCTGCCGTTTTGTGACGGAGTAGAAACCTGTATTTAGCGTAAATGATTTATTTTATAAAATTGTTTAATTCGAGTTTTATTGCAATCCAAGTTTTTTTAATCTGGAATTTATTGCTCCTTGATTTCTTCCTAACAACATGGCAATTTCACTTTCTTTTCTTCCTTCACGAAATAATTTTTCCAATTTTAAATCTTCAGATGAATCCCATTTTTTATAAGCTTCGGAATGTTGTAACCTTATTTTATCTACAGAATAGGATTTTGTACTGTTGTCTTCTTTCTCAATAATTGCTAAACCAAGTCTTATTTTTCCATAGTCGATTTTTTCTTCAAAATAATCAAAATAAGGTTTTAAAGCAGCGGGTTTTTCTAGTTTGATACGAGCTGCTGCTATTAAATTGACTTCTTCTACTGAAATAAATTGGTGTAAATCAATTGAAGCTCCGTCTAGATAAAGTTTTGCCAAGTGCGACATAATGGTGCTAAGACCTAATTTTCGCTTTGCAGCAATTTCGTCAACGGATAGTCCTTCATTGAATAAAGCTAAGGTTTCTTTGTAGGTACTGGATTCTTTTTTAGACTTTACTTTTTTGTCTTTTTGAAAAGCAATAATGGTTTTTATAAACGCATCACCATATTTCTCTAATTTGGCTTTTCCGACACCATCAATTGCAATAAGTTCATCGTCACTCATCGGACGATTGATTTCCATTTGGCGTAAAGCAGCGTCGCTAAAAATAACATAAGCCGGCACATCTTCTTCTTTAGCTAGTTCATAACGCAATTTGCGTAAGCTTTCAAACAATGAATTGGCTACTACTTTAGTTTTAGTTTCCTTGACTTCGGTTTTGTTGGTATTTGTTTTTTGTACAGTATTCAGTTGGACTTTTTCACCTTCAAATAATACTTTTTTAGCCAGAGGAGTGAGTTTTATTTTGTTTTGTTGGTGAAAAGCAATTTCACAATACCCAAGATTAATCAATTGAATCAGGTATTGATTCCAATCGTGCCAGGAGGTTTCAATACCTACACCATAGGTTTTTAAGTTTTGATATTCTTTTTCGTAAATATAGGCGTTTTTAGAACCTCTCAAAAAATCAACTATTACAGGCAAAGGTTCTGATTCTTTTAGTCGAATGATTGCCGAAAGTTTTCTGCGACAACTCAGTGCATCGGTATATTGCTTCATTCTTTCGAGCTTTGCCAATTGGATTTCGGAATTTTGTCCTTGCGAAGCAAATTTTTGCAACTGGATCAAATCGCCATAACTTTCGAACAAAATAGTTTCAGAAGCCAATCCATCACGACCTGCACGACCAATTTCCTGATAATAACCTTCGATATTTTTAGGTAGGTTATAATGAATGACCCAACGCACATTCGATTTGTCGATTCCCATTCCAAATGCAATGGTGGCACAAACTACCTGACATTGATCGTTAATAAATTCATCTTGCGTTCTGGAACGAAGTTCACTGTCTAAACCAGCATGATATGCTTTGGCGTTGATTCCAGTTTTACTGAGTTTTTCGGCAAGTTCTTCTGTTGTTTTTCGGCTAAGGCAATAAATAATTCCAGATTCATTTGGTTTGGATTCGATAAAATCAAGAATTTGTTTGATTCTGTCTAAGGCTGGACGTACTTCTAGACTTAGATTTTTTCGGTCAAAAGAAGAAATGAAAACGGCAGGATTTCGCAAGTTTAATTGATTGCTAATGTCTTGACGTGTAGCCTTATCAGCAGTAGCAGTTAAAGCAAGAATTGGAGTAGAAGGGAAGCGGTTTTTTAGATAACCTAAATTAGTATAAGCCGGTCTAAAGTCATGTCCCCATGACGAAATACAATGTGCTTCGTCAATAGCAATCAAACTTATCGTAAGTACGCTGTTGATAAAACAAGCTGCAATTCCATTGGCTTTTAAACTATCCACCTGATCTTTCATTAAAGCAATAAGTGGCGAAATCACGATAGTAATTCCGGGAAATAATAAGGCAGGTAATTGAAAACAAATGGATTTTCCTCCACCTGTAGGCATAATAGCTAAAGTATCATTGCCGCTTAATATCGTATTTATAATTTCTTCCTGATTGCTTCTGAATTTTTCAAATCCAAAATTTTCTTTAAGCGTAGTGTGTAATATTTGGGAAGGAATCATTTTGAGAATTAAAGTTTCTAGTTGAATGTGTTGTAAATTAAAAAAAGGAACTCTTTTTGTGAGTTCCTTTTTTATGTTGTTATGAATTAATCTTCATCATCTTCGTCTTCGTCGTCAGCAATGTCTTTGTCATCACCATCTTCATCATCTTCGTCTAATTCTGGTTTGTCAAGATTGTCATCGTCTTCGTCTTCGTCATCATCGTCACTAATGTCATCATCAAGATCCAAACCTTTTATTGGAGCGATTGGTTCGATTTCGTCATCGATTTCATCATCTTCGTCAAAATTTTCGATTCTATCAGCAAGTTTAGTACTTACTTTTACTAAATAGATAGTGTCTTCAGTACGAACTTCAACAGCTTCTACTAATTCGTTTTTAGCATTTCTAAAACGAATGATATCTTCGTCGTCATATCCATCAGGAAATCTTTCAACCAATAAGTTTAAAATTTCATTTGTCAGCTTAGCGTACTCAACAATAACTCTTCTCATAAAAATGGTATTATAAATCTAATAAATAAGCAAAAATTAATGGTGCTACAATAGTAGCATCTGATTCAATGATAAACTTAGGAGTTTTAATATCTAACTTACCCCAAGTGATTTTTTCGTTCGGAACTGCTCCAGAATACGAACCATAACTGGTTGTAGAATCTGAAATTTGGCAAAAATAACTCCAAAACGGAATATCGTGCATTTCCATATCCTGATACAACATTGGAACCACACAAATAGGGAAGTCTCCTGCGATACCACCACCAATTTGGAAAAATCCAATTCCGTTACTGCTGTTTTTTGGATACCAATCAGCTAAGAAAGTCATGTATTCAATACCTGATTTCATAGTTGATGCTTTCAATTCTCCTTTAATAACATAAGAAGCAAAAATATTTCCCATTGTACTGTCTTCCCAACCTGGAACAATAATAGGTAAATTTTTCTCAGCTGCAGCATACATCCAGCTATCTTTTAAGTCAATTTCGTAATATTCTTCTAATACTCCAGAAAGCAACATTTTGTACATGAATTCATGAGGAAAATAACGTTCTCCTTTATCATCAGCATCTTTCCAGATTTTGTAGATGTGTTTTTGCAATCTACGGAAAGCTTCGTGCTCAGGAATACAAGTATCGGTTACACGATTTAATCCTCTTTCAAGTAAAGCCCATTCGTCTTCTGGGGTTAGATCACGATAGTTAGGCACTCTTTCGTAATGAGAATGCGCTACTAGGTTCATGATATCTTCTTCAAGGTTTGCTCCTGTACAAGAAATAATTTGAACTTTATCTTGACGTATAATTTCGGCGAAGATTTTTCCAATTTCTGCTGTACTCATTGCTCCAGCCATACTTACCATCATTTTAGCACCATTAGCTAATTGTTGTTCGTAAGCTTTTGCAGCATCGACTAAAGATGCAGAATTGAAATGTAAATAATGCTTTTCAATAAACTGACTGATCGGTCCTTTACTCATTTTGTGGGGTTTAAATATTTTGTAAACTTACATATATTTGAATCTTAATGTGTTCAAATATAATCAAATTATAAATCTACTAATTGTGTGTTTTGTTAATTATTTTTTATTTGTAACCTAAAATTTTTAATACGTCTTCAGAGGTTTGTTGTTCTGAAAATACTTCTGTAGCTAATATACCATTTTCGTCTCTATCTATTAGGATATGTTTGGGTTGTGGGATTAAACAGTGGTGTAATCCGCCGTAGCCACCAATGGTTTCCTGATATGCTCCAGTATTGAAAAACCCAATATAAAGTGGTTTTTCTTTGTTATATTTTGGTAAATAAATGGCATTCATATTTTGCTCTGAGTTGTAGTAGTCATCACTATCACAAGTTAAACCTCCTAACAATACTCTTTCGTAGGTTTCATTCCAACGATTTACAGCTAACATGATAAAACGCTTGTTAATAGCCCAAGTATCAGGTAAAGTAGTAATGAATGAAGAATCAATCATGTTCCACTTTTCTCTATCATTTTGTTGTTTTTGATATAAAATTTGGTAGATAGCTCCACCGCTTTCTCCTACGTAAAAGAACCAAATTCAGTGAATATATTTGGAACATCTACTTCGGCTTCATCACAGGCAATTTTGATTTGATTGATAATTTCGTCAATCATGTATTGGTAATCGTATTCAAATGCCAAAGAGTTTTTGATTGGAAATCCTCCTCCAATATTCAAACCATCCAGAGTAGGACATTCTTTTTTAAGAGCGATGTATACTTTGATACATTTTACCAATTCGTTCCAATAATAAGCGGTATCGTTTATTCCAGTATTGATAAAAAAGTGAAGCATTTTTAGCTCTAATTTATCATTTTCCTGAATTTGTTTTTTGTAAAAAGAAACGATGTTTTTATATCCAATTCCTAGTCTTGAAGTATAAAACTCAAATTTAGGTTCTTCCTCGGCAGCGATTCTAATTCCAATTTTAAATTTCCCTTTGATTTCTGCTTGAAGCAAATCTAATTCTTCGTAGTTGTCAATAATTGGAATGGTATTTTTATGACCATTATTGATTAAACGAGCAATATTACTAATGTATTCGTCTCTTTTAAAACCATTACAAATTACATAAGTGCTTTTGTTGATTTTACCATTTTTCAATAAATTTTCAACAATATTGATATCAAATGCAGAAGAAGTTTCAACGTGAATATTATTCTTGAAAGCCTCATTCATAATAAATTCAAAATGAGAGCTTTTAGTGCAATAACAATAATAATATTTTGCTTCGTACTTATTTTTTTCCATCGATTTACGAAACCAGCTTTTGGCTTTGTTGATGTTATTGGAAATTTGAGGCAAATAAGTAAACTTTAAAGGTGTACCGTATTTTTCAACCAATTTCATCAAATCGATATTATGAAACTGAAGATTGTCTTTGTTCAGTTTGAATTCTTCTTGAGGGAAATAGTAAGATTGATTTATTAAGTCAGAATATTTTGTATTCATTAGATTTTTAGAGTTTTAGATTTTTATAGATTAATGATATAGTTATTAAGCTATAATTCAAACTCTAATATTTGCATATATAATTTGCAATTTTTGGCTTTCTATTTTTAGGTATTGAAAAATATCAAAACTAAATGGACTAATCACTAAATTAAAACGCTTCAATATTCCTGTGAAAGAACCATTGTTAACGCTCTGATTTGAGTTATAATTTCTTTGTTTTTGATCTTTTTTCATTGCGGCAAATGTAAAAAATAATATATAAGTGATGCAATCCTTTTTTATAAAAAAAATAGTTAAGATTTATAATCTTCAAAGGCTTCAAGAATTAATTCATTCTCAACAGCTTGATTGATTTTTATCTTCCCAATACCTTCAATTAATGCAAACTGAATGCTTCCGTATTCATTTTTTTTGTCGTGAATCAACAATTCAAGAATTGGCTCGATGTCTTGTTCTTCAAAAATAATGTCTTCGTAAATTGACTTTATTACATTTTTGATTTGAATATATTCTTCTTTAGAAATTAATCCTTTGTTCAAAGAAATATAACTTTCAAGTATCATTCCCACAGCAATTGCTTCTCCGTGAAGTAAAGTTGTCTTTGTTTCACTTTCTAGAAAATAACCTTCAATGGCATGACCTAGAGTATGTCCAAAATTCAGGGCTTTTCTAATGTTTTTCTCTGTAGGATCTTGTTTTACAATCTCATTTTTAATTTCTACTGATCTGTAAATTAATTGGTCCAGAGCATCAAAATCAATTGTAGAAATATCTAGAAATTCTTCCCAGTATTTTTTATCGTAAATTAAACCGTGTTTCAACATTTCTGCAAGACCGGAACGCATTTCGTTTTGAGGAACCGTTTCAAGATATTCAGTGTCAATAAGAACCATATTTGGCACATTAATAACACCAATTTGGTTTTTTAAATTTCCTAAATCCACACCGTTTTTTCCACCTACTGAAGCATCAACCATAGAAAGCAAAGTAGTAGGAATGTGAATAAAATCAACGCCACGTTTAAACGTAGAAGCTACAAAACCACCAAGATCAGTAACAACACCGCCACCTAGATTCAGTACAATACTTTTTCTATCACCTCCAAGTTCAGTAAGTACTTTCCAAATTTCAACACAGGTTTCAATATTCTTATTTTCTTCACCTGCTTCAAATTCGATAATTTCAACATTCAAATCCGTTTCGATGTAAGGCAATAATTTTGGTAAACAAAATTCATTAGTATTACTATCAACAATTATAAAAATGTTAGAATATTTATTCTCAGTTAGATGAAGATTTAAAGCTTCATATCCTTTTTCGTTAAAATAGATTGGGTAGTTATTGGCTTGAATTGTTTGCATCGTCATTTATTAATTTTGAAATGCAAAATAAGGTAATTTCTAGTAATTAATGTTCATAACTCTGGCTATATTTGTTTTAAATAGCGAAAAAAATGAAAAAGATATTCGATAATACCCAAATCGCTTTTGCTTTAAAAAGTAATAGCCAATTGAATGCATCTTATTTTCTTTTTAAAATGATAAATTTTAAACCATTGGTCAAAATTGGAACCAGAATAATTAATCTGGCGTTGCAATTACATTTACCGGTCGAAAATTTAATTAGAAAAACCATCTTTAATCAATTTTGTGGTGGCATAAACGAAGATGATTGTCTTAAAGTAGTTGATAATTTGTTTACCAAAGGCGTTTCGGCTGTTTTAGATTTTGCAGTTGAAGGAAAAGCAAATGAAAGGGAATTTGATAATGCACTCCAAAAAACACTAAAAATAATCGAATTTGCCAAAGAACGGCAGGCAATTCCATTCGCTGTTTTCAAACCTACCAGTTTTGGACGCA
Organism: Flavobacteriales bacterium 32-34-25; assembly: GCA_002280815.1. GTDB lineage: Bacteria > Bacteroidota > Bacteroidia > Flavobacteriales > Flavobacteriaceae > Flavobacterium. Next base: position 15,762 of record NCET01000068.1, read on the forward strand.
TTGATTTGTATGAGAAAATAGGGAATAAGGAAGTTTTAAATTACATAGAACAGGAAGAATGGAATAGTGTAGTGGCTCGTTTTGATTTGGTTTGCAAAGCAACGAATCAAAAAAGTGTTCCTATTTTAATTGATGCCGAAGAGAGTTGGATGCAAACTGCCGCTGATGATTTGATTCTTGAAATGATGCGGAAATACAATAAAGAAAAAGCCATTGTTTATAATACTTTGCAAATGTATCGTTGGGATCGAATGGATTATTTGAAAATTTTACATCAATCAGCGCAAGAACAAGGATTTTTTATCGGAATTAAATTAGTTCGTGGTGCTTATATGGAAAAAGAAAATGAGCGTGCTGAAGAACAAAATTATACATCGCCCATTTGTTCCAATAAGCAAGAAACAGATAAGAATTACGACAACGCTTTGCTGTATATCACTGATAATTTAGCTGTTTTTTCTCTTTTTGCAGGAACACACAACGAAGAAAGTGCTTATTATTTGATGGAATTAATGCAGGAAAAAAATATAGCTAATAATGATGTCCGAATTTGGTTTGGGCAATTGTATGGTATGAGTGATACTATGAGTTTTAATTTGGCCGCCAATGGATACAATGTTGCTAAATACCTTCCTTTCGGGCCAGTTAAAGAAGTTGTTCCTTATTTGATTCGTCGTGCTCAGGAAAATACGGCGGTTACTGGGCAAACCACTCGTGAATTAGAAATGATAATAGAAGAACGTCAGCGAAGAAAAAATACTTAGTTATTCTAAAAATTTTGCTTTTAATTCGGGAGTTGGAATCATACAATGGTCTTTTTTTCCATACCATTTATAGCGATTCTTGGCGATATAATCGTAAATAGAGTTGTTGATTCTCTTTGGTAAAAAGTTAAAACCAGCTAGAAATCCATAAAACCCACCCAATTGAGAAGCAATTTTCAAAGCGGCTTCTGATTTGTAATAATAAGCAATTCCGGGTTCGTACAAGATGATACTGTCAGTTATTTTTGGATCGATACCAATGTAACTACAAATTTCTTTCCCTAAATCCGATTGCAAAGCCACAAACCGGAAAACATCTTTTTTATCTCTTTCAATAATAAACTGCACTGCCGAATCACACAAATTGCAAACGCCATCAAAGAGGATTATTTTTTTATGCTCAGCAGTCTTTGCGAGGAACGAAGCAATCTCACTAGGTGTTTTCATTTTATTTGTTTTAATGCCATTGCGAGGAACGAAGCAATTACATTTTTTATTTTATATACTGGATTTGCTCGTGTTAGTGTGATTGCTTCGTTCCTCGCAATGACTCTGAACACTGCTCACTGCAAACTGATTACTTCTTCACCGCTTCCACCAAATCCAATTCATCTAAATTAACCTTAGAAGTGAACAATCCATAATTAACAATAGCTTTATTTTTCTCAATTTTGTCAATACTTCCCACCGCTTTTCCGTCCAGCATCCGCACGCGATCGCCTACTTTTAAAATTGGTTTTGGTTTTTCAATAACAGGTTTTAGTTTCTTTTCTTTTTTCTCTTTTCTAATTTCTTCTACCTGAACCGTAACTTCAGCAATAACTTCTTTTTTCTTCTCAATTATGGCTTTGCTTTCTTTTGGAGTCGCTTTTTTACGTTTCGAATTTTCGATTTCAACTATTTTCAAAAACTCGCCAATCAATTCTTTTTTATTTTTATTGTTGAAGTATTTCTCAGCAATATCTTCTATTTTTTGACCAATATAAATCGTTTTCTGATTGCTATCGTACAATTCCTGATAGCTTTCCAGTTTTTGTTTTATTTTTACATTGATATTTTCCATTTTTTTGCCTTCTTCACGTGCTTTGCTTTCTTCTTCTTTCAGGTTTTGAGAAGTTTTTTCGAGTTTAGAACGCTCTTTTTGTAATGTTGCTATGGTTTTATCAAAACGCACTTTGCCCACTTCTATTTTCTTTTTGGCACGGTTGATTAAGCCAAACGGAATTCCGTTTTTCTGTGCTACTTCAAATGTAAACGAACTTCCCGCTTGTCCTAAAGCCAGTTTGTACATGGGTTCCAATGATTTTTCATCAAACATCATGTTGGCATTGGTAGCAAAAGGCAATTCGTTAGCCAGAATTTTTAAGTTCGAATAATGAGTTGTGATGATTCCGAAGGCTTCCCTGTGGTAGAATTCTTCCAGAAAGATTTCAGCCAACGCACCACCTAATTCCGGGTCTGAACCAGTACCAAATTCGTCAATAAGGAACATGGTTTTGCTGTTGCACTTCTTTAAGAAGTAGTTCATGTTCTTCAGGCGGTAACTGTAAGTACTTAAATGATTTTCAATGGATTGATTATCCCCAATATCTGTTAGGATTCTGTCGAATAAAAAAGTTTCAGATCGCTCGTGAACTGGAATTAACATTCCCGATTGTAACATCAATTGCAATAATCCAACCGTTTTTAACGAAATGGTTTTTCCTCCGGCATTAGGTCCCGAAATAACAATAATTCGGTTTTCTTGTTGTAATTCTATGGTTTGCGGATATGTAACTTCCTTTTTTTGTTTGTTGGTCAAATATAAAATAGGATGGAAGGCATCTCTAAAATACAAACGACGTTCCTCAGTAATTGCAGGTAAAATTCCGTTGATTCTGTCGGCATATTTTGCTTTGGCAGCAATTACATCAATATCACTTAAAAATTCCTGATATTCTTTTAATGTTGGCAAAAATGGGCGAATAGCATTCGATAATTGCTTTAAAATACGGGTGATTTCTTCCTTTTCTTCGTATTCTAAATTACTCAATTCTCTCGAATATTTCAGCGTCATTTCAGGTTCGATGTAAGCAATACTTCCTGTTTTAGAACTTCCTAAAATAGTTCCTCTTACTTTTCTTCGGTACATGGATAAAACCGCTAAAACACGACGATTTTGCACAAAACTTTCTTTGATATCGTCCAAATAACCTAAGCCATTGTATTGGGTTAAAGCAATGCCAAAACTCTGATTCACCTTGCCACGAACCAGATTCATATTTCTTCGGATGTCTTGTAAAACAGGAGAAGCATTGTCTTTTATTTCTCCATATTTATCGACAACAGTATCAATAAGAGTTACAATTTCCTTAGTAAGTTCAACACGTGATGCGCGAGCATTAATATTTGGATAATAATCATCAAATTTTCTCAAGAAATTTAACAGAAAATTTACCGTTGAAGATAAGGTGGCAATTTTTCTAAAACTGCCCACTTCTAAGAAGCTGTCTTCAATTGCCAGGAATTTTATTTCGTATGTTATCGCATCAAAACCGTGATTTGGAATCGCATTATTATTTTGAAAAGAAGAAACATACTCCGAAGTTTGTAGCAAAGCTTGCATTAAACTTTCCTTGTCTCTAAAAGGCGTAATTTCTAATGCTTTTTCTTTTCCAATTTCTGTATTACAAATCTCTGAAATGGTTTCGAGAATCGTTGGAAATTGAAGGTCTTGTAATGTTTTTTCGGTGATGGATATCATTCTTTGTGAGTGCTTCTTTTTATGCAAAAATAGGTAATAGTAAAGATTCTTTCACGAAGATTTTTAA
>NCET01000445.1 GCA_002280815.1 Flavobacteriales bacterium 32-34-25
TTTTCTGCTTCAACAGCTGGCATATTAGTTGTTGGAATAACTATTTTTTGCCCTACTCTTAACGATTGAATAGCTAGTATTGGATTCGCTTTTTCTATATCAGCAACTGTAACACCATATTCTTTAGCAATACCATAAAGTGTTTCTTTTGCTAAGACTTCTTTAAGAACATTTCTTTTAAAATCATTCGCAACAACTGCCAAAGTATCTTTTTTTACAGTTTTTACAGGACTAATTTCTTTTTTAATATCTCCTTTAGTTACTGTTTTCGAAACTTCTTTTTGAGGAATATTTTCAACGATTAATTCATTAGATTCAACAACTGGAACATTTATAGAATATCCAACACGTAAACCTTTTTTCTCTAACAAAGGATTTAAAGTATACAAATCAGCCACTTTAACTCCGTATTGCTTAGCAATTCCATACAAAGTTTCTTTAGCCAAAACCACATGTTCCTTTTGAACAACATTTGATTTAGAAACTTCTGCTACTGATTTTTTATCTACAAGAGAAATAACTGGCACCAACAAAATTTCTTTGAATTTTATTCCTTTCTTGGCATCAGGATTAATTTCATAAATAGCCGCTGGTTTTACATTGTATTGTTCTGCAATTTTGGATATTGTTTCACCTTTAGCAACTACGTGTTTAACGTATTTCTCTTGAGAAAAACCATTAAACTTACTAAACAGAACCAATAATACAATCCAAAATTTAAACCTCATAAAACTTTTTTAAGTTAAAACACAGCTTATTCATTTTCAACTTCTTATAAAATAATATTAAAAAATACTGATTTCTAAAAGTAAAAAAATGATGAAAGCGAATTTAACATTTTTATACCAATAAACCCAAACCTAACAGCACTTTAAGTATTTTTTTAGGATATATTCAAAAAAAATGCGCTCTGTTTACACAGAACGCATTTTTTTATAATGAAAAATAAATTATGCTTCGGCAGCAATCAAGTTTAATGCTGATCCGGCAACAAACCAGCCTATTTGACTTTCGTTATAAGTATGATTTGCTAAAATAATATCTTTAGAACCATCTGCGTGAACAAATTCCAATGTTAATGGTTTTCCTGAAGCAAAATCAACTAAATCAACAAAATTAATAGTATCATCCTCCTGAATTTTATCGTAATCTACTTCATTAGCGAATGTTAAAGCCAGCATACCTTGTTTTTTAAGATTCGTTTCGTGAATACGGGCAAATGATTTTACCAATACCGCTTTCACTCCTAAAAAACGAGGTTCCATTGCCGCATGTTCACGAGAAGAACCTTCACCATAATTGTGATCTCCCACAACTATTGATGGAACTCCAGCCGCTTTATAAGCACGAGCAACAGCAGGAACTGCATCATAAGCTCCAGATAATTGATTTTTAACCGAATTTGTTTTTTGGTTAAACGCATTCACCGCACCAATTAACATATTGTTAGAAATATTATCTAAATGCCCACGGTAACGCAACCATGGTCCTGCCATAGAAATATGATCGGTTGTACATTTTCCAAAAGCTTTAATCAACAACTTAGCTAGAAGTTTCACTTACCACAATTTTCACCGCCGAACCATCAGCAGCTGGCGCCTGAAAACCTGCATCTTCAACATCAAATCCTTTCGAAGGTAATTCGTCTCCATAAGGAGCAGTCAATTTTACCTCTTCTCCATTATCATTTAGTAAAGTATCTGTAATTGGATTAAAATCTAATCTTCCTGAAATTGCTAAAGCAGCCACCATTTCAGGCGAAGTCACAAAAGCATGTGTATTTGGATTACCATCGGCACGTTTAGAGAAATTACGATTAAACGAGTGTACAATAGTGTTTTTCTCTCCTTTATCAGCTCCAGCTCTATCCCACTGACCGATACATGGCCCACAAGCATTGGTAAAAACTTTGGTTCCCATTTTTTCGAAAGTAGCAATAATACCATCTCTTTCGATAGTGTAACGAATTTGCTCAGAACCTGGATTGATACCAAATTCTGCTTTTGGAGAAATCCCATGCTCTACAGCTTGATTAACAATAGAAGCAGCACGAGCCATATCTTCGTAAGAAGAATTTGTACACGAACCAATTAGTCCCCATTCTACTTTTATTGGCCATCCATTGGCTGCAGCTTCTGCTTTCATTTGTGAAACTGGAGTTCCTCTATCTGGAGTAAAAGGCCCATTAATATGTGGTTCTAATTCCGAAAGATTAATTTCAATTAACTGATCAAAATATTGTTCTGGATTTGCATATACCTCAGGATCTCCTGTCAAGTAAGACGCTACCTTATCAGCAGCATCAACTACATCTTGACGACCAGTAGCTGTTAAATATCTTCTCATGGAATCATCATATCCAAAAGTAGATGTTGTAGCTCCAATTTCAGCCCCCATATTACAAATGGTACCTTTACCAGTACAAGACATATTAGTAGCACCTTCGCCAAAATATTCCACAATAGCTCCCGTTCCACCTTTTACCGTTAGAATATCAGCTACTTTTAAGATTACATCTTTTGGAGCAGTCCAACCCGATAATTTTCCAGTCAGTTTTACTCCTATTAATTTAGGAAACTTTAACTCCCAAGACATTCCTGACATTACATCAACTGCATCTGCACCTCCAACACCAATAGCCAACATTCCCAATCCGCCTGCATTTACTGTATGCGAATCAGTACCAATCATCAAACCTCCCGGGAACGCATAGTTTTCCAAAACAATTTGATGAATAATTCCCGAACCAGGTTTCCAAAAACCAATTCCATATTTATTAGAAACTGAAGAAAGGAAGTCAAAAACTTCTTTGGATTGTGTATTTGCTGCAGCTAAATCAAATTCAGCTCCATTTTTAGCCAAAATCAAGTGATCACAATGCACCGTTGTAGGAACTGCAACTTTCTTTTTACCAGCGTGCATAAATTGCAACAATGCCATTTGAGCCGTTGCATCTTGACAAGCAACTCTATCCGGGGCAAAATCCACATAATCAACACCTCTTCCAAAAGCAGTTGATGGCATTCCATCCCAAAGGTGATTGTACAAAATTTTCTCTGTTAAAGTAAGCGGACGGCCAACTATTTCGCGTGCCTTATCAACACGAGTTGTCATGTTGTCGTACACTTTTTTAATCATTTCAATATCAAAAGCCATAATATATAGGTGTTTTTTGTTATTCTATTTATACATCACAAGATACAAAAAAATAGAGTATAAAAAAAGCCTGAGTCTAATGACTCAGGCTTTTAAATTATAATTAACTAATTATGTGAATTATTTAACTAATAACTTATGAGAAGGTGCAAACTTGGTTAGATTAATACCTTCTACCGCCGTTTTATATTCTTCTATTGTTGGAGTTCTACCAAGGATTGTAGATAAAACTACAACTGGAGTAGAAGAAAGTAAAGACTCTCCTTTTTTACCTTCAGTATCTTCTACAACTCTTCCTTGGAAAAGACGCGTAGATGTTGCCATAACGGTATCTCCTTTAGCAGCTTTTTCCTGGTTACCCATACAAAGGGGTATCTCCTTTAGCAGCTTTTTCCTGGTTACCCATACAAAGGTTACAACCTGGACGCTCTAGATATAACATATTTTCATATGATGTACGTGCTGCAGCTTTAGGAACATTATCGTCAAATTCGAAACCAGAATATTTTTGTAAAATTTCCCAGTCACCTTCTGCTTTTAATTCATCAACAATATTATAAGTAGGCGGAGCTACAACTAGTGGCGCTTTGAATTCTACTTTACCTTCTTGCTCATCAATGTTCTTAAGCATATGAGCTAGAATTTTCATATCACCCTTATGAACCATACAAGATCCAATAAATCCAAGATCTACTTTTTTAACCCCTCCATAGAAAGATAATGGTCTAATAGTATCGTGTGTGTATCTTTTAGAAACATCAGCATTATTCACATCAGGATCTGCAATCATTGGCTCAGCAATCACGTCAAGATCTACAACAACTTCAGCGTAATACTTAGCGTTTGCATCCGGTCTTAGCGCTGGTTTCTCTCCTGAAATAATCTCGGCAATTCTCTTATCAGCTATAGCAATCAATCCTTTCAGTACTTGATTTTTATTATCCATTCCCTTATCAATCATGATCTGAATTCTACCTTTTGCCATCTCAAGAGATTCAATCAAGGTATAATCTTCAGAAATACAGATAGAAGCTTTTGCTTTCATTTCTGCAGTCCAATCCGTAAAAGTAAATGCTTGATCTGCATTCAGCGTTCCTAAGTGAACCTCAATAATTCTTCCTTGGAATACATTCTCTCCACCAAATGTTTTAAGCATTTGAGATTGTGTAGCATGAACCACGTCACGGAAATCCATGTATCCTTTCATATCTCCTTTGAAAGTCACCTTCACAGATTCTGGAATTGGCATTGAAGCTTCACCTGTAGCCAAAGCCAAAGCAACTGTTCCTGAGTCAGCACCAAAAGCAACACCTTTTGACATTCTGGTATGAGAGTCACCACCAATGATGATAGCCCATTCGTTTACAGTAATATCATTAAGTACTTTATGAATTACATCCGTCATGGAATGATAAACGCCTTTCGGATCACGAGCCGTGATCAAACCGAAGTCATTCATAAATTTCATTAATCTAGGAATATTTGCCTTAGATTTATTGTCCCAAACTGAAGCAGTATGACAACCTGATTGGTAAGCACCGTCAACAATTGGAGAAATCACAGTTGCAGCCATAGACTCTAATTCCTGAGAGGTCATCAAACCAGTTGTATCTTGTGAACCAACAATATTTACGGTAACACGAACATCAGAACCAGCGTGTAACACTTTACCTGGAGTTGTTCCAACCGCATTTTTATTAAATATTTTTTCTACTGCAGTAAGACCCTGCCCTTCAATAGAAACTTCTTTTGACGGAGCATATACAGGTACAATAGCAATACCAAGAGTTTTTGATGCAAATGTTTGTAATTTTTTTCCAAACACAATTGCATAAGAACCTCCCGCTTTTATAAATTCAATTTTCTGAGGAGTGAATGCTTTAGAAATATCTATCAATTCTTTATCTCCACTATACAATTTCTTTGTCTTTGTATTGATTGTAAGAACCGTACCAGTAGCAACAGAATACACTTCCTCAAGAATAGGATCACCACTTTCATTACGAATAGGGTTACCATTTTCATCTAATTTTTTTACCCAGTTTTTAAGGTCCAAACCTATACCACCAGTAACATCAACAGTTGTTAGGAAAATTGGAGAAATACCGTTTGTTCCTGCAACGATTGGAGCAATATTAATAAATGGAACATAAGGACTTGCTTGTTTTCCAGTCCAAAGTGCCACGTTGTTTACACCTGACATTCTT
>NCET01000446.1:0-981 GCA_002280815.1 Flavobacteriales bacterium 32-34-25
ACATGTTTGCTGTGGTTTTGCCATTATTTTCGCAGTTCACAATGTTCCGTACCACTATTTCCGTTCCATTTCTAAGTGGATGTTGCCAATAGTTTGGATCATTTTGGCTATTACTATGATCAAAGGAACGGTAATAGGTGGGGCTAATGCTAGTAGATGGCTTCAAATTCCGTTAGTGGGTATGTCGTTTCAGCCTTCGGCTTTTGCTGCTTTAGTTTTGTTTGTGTTTGTAGCGCGTTATTTGTCAAAAACAAGAACTGAGCCTATTGATTTTTTAGAGTCATTAAAAGAGCTTTGGTTGCCAGTATTTATTACGTTGATGTTTATTCTTCCTTCCAACTTTTCTACTACGGCGTTAATTTTTTCTATGATATTAATGTTAGTCTTCATAGGGAAATATCCAATGAAGTACATCGGATTTATTGTGGGTTCGGGAATTGTGTTTTTAACCTTCTTTGTTTTGGTTTCCAAAGCATTTCCAGATGCTAAATTTTTTAGCAGGGTTAGAACTTGGGAAAGCCGAATTGAAAATTTCAGTACAGACAAACCTGACGAAGATGATTACCAAATAGAGAAAGCTAAAATTGCTATTGCATCAGGTAAAATATATGGTTTAGGACCAGGGAAAAGTGTACAGAAAAACTTTTTGCCACAATCTTCTTCCGATTTTATTTATGCCATTATCGTTGAAGAATATGGTTTGATTGGAGGTTTAGGTGTGTTGTGTTTGTATTTGCTGTTGCTTTTCCGATTCGTAATTGCTTCGCACAAGGCCAATACACTTTTTGGGAAATTAGTCGTCATTGGACTCGGTTTTCCAATGATTTTTCAGGCTATGATAAATATGGCGGTTGCTGTAGAATTATTGCCTGTTACAGGACAAACTTTGCCGTTGATAAGTAGTGGAGGAACGTCTATTTGGATGACTTGTATCGCATTGGGGATCATCATTGGTGTAACCAAAAAAGAAGAAGAAATAGA
>NCET01000446.1:1042-4357 GCA_002280815.1 Flavobacteriales bacterium 32-34-25
ATGAATGCCGTTTTAAATAAATAGATGGAGAGCAATGAAACAGTATAAATTCATATTAAGTGGCGGAGGAACAGGAGGACATATCTATCCTGCAATTGCAATTGCCAATGAATTAAAATCAAGATTTCCAGACGCAGCGTTTCTATTTGTAGGAGCTGAAGATAAAATGGAAATGCAAAAAGTACCGCAAGCAGGATATGCTATCAAAGGCTTGTGGATTGCTGGTTTGCAAAGAAAATTGACTTTGCAAAACGCAATGTTTCCATTGAAGTTAATGAGTAGTTTATGGAAATCAAGAAAAATAATTAAAGAATTTAAGCCAGACGCAGTTATTGGAACAGGTGGTTTTGCAAGTGGACCTTTGTTGCAAATGGCGAATATGCTTGGGATTCCAACATTAATTCAAGAGCAAAATTCCTTTCCAGGAATTACCAATAAATTGTTGAGTAAAAAAGCCAATGCTATTTGTGTGGCTTATGAAAATCTGGAACGATTTTTTCCAAAAGAAAAAATGATTTTGACAGGAAATCCTGTTCGTCAGGATTTGATTGCTATTGATGATAAAAGGGCAGAAGCAATCTCATATTTTAATTTGGATGCCAATAAAAAAACGCTTTTGGTTCTTGGTGGAAGTTTAGGTGCCAGAAGAGTAAATCAGCTAATTGAAAAAGAACTGAAAAACATTCAGAATCAAAATGTTCAAATTATCTGGCAATGTGGAAAATTGTATTTTGAAGATTATAAAAAATACAATTCGGCGAATGTTCAGGTAGTTGCTTTTATTGAAAAAATGGATTTTGTTTATGCTGCTGCCGATGTTATTATTTCGCGTGCTGGAGCTTCTTCGGTATCGGAATTATGTATTGTGGGGAAACCGGTGATTTTTATTCCGTCGCCTAATGTTGCCGAAGATCATCAGACCAAAAACGCAAAAGCCATTGTGGATAAAAAAGGAGCGCTTTTAATTAAAGAATCCGAATTGGAATCTGAGTTTAGTTTGGTTTTTGAAGCCTTGCTAAAAGATCCTGAAAAACAAAAGCAGTTGAGTGAAAACATAAAAGAATTGGCTTTGCCAGAAGCAACAAAGCAAATCGTTGACGAAATTGTGAAATTAATTAGAAACAAATAATCAGAAATACATTTAATAATTATGAACTTAAACCAAATACATAACGTCTATTTTATCGGTATTGGTGGTATTGGTATGAGTGCTTTGGCGCGCTATTTTAAGTATATTGGAAAGCAAGTTTCTGGTTATGACAAAACACCAACGATTTTAACCAATGAGTTAATCGAAAGTGGAATTGACATTCATTTTGAAGATGATATCAATTTGATACCTAAGGATTATTACGTTGAAAATACTTTGGTCATTATTACGCCGGCAGTTCCAAAAACACATTCGCAATGGAATTACTTTTTAGAGCGTGATTATCAGCTTAAAAAAAGAGCTGAAGTTTTAGGAATTATTACGAAAGATACTTTTTGTTTTGCTGTTGCAGGTACACACGGAAAAACCACCACATCTAGTATTTTAGGACATATTTTACAGGAGAGTGGTGCTGATGTTACGGCTTTTATTGGAGGAATTGTAGAGAATTACAATTCGAATTTAATAGGAAGCGGGAAAACCGTAACCGTTGTTGAAGCTGATGAATTTGATCGTTCGTTTTTGCATTTGCATCCAGATATTGCTTGTGTAACTTCTATGGATGCCGATCATTTAGATATTTATGGTACTGATGAAGCTATTAAGGATTCCTTTACTGAGTTTGCGGATAAAGTAGAAGATAAGAGAAGGTTGTTTATTACTACTGATTTACCACTTTCGGGAATTACTGTTGGAGTAAATGAGGAAGCGATTTATAACGCTTTTAATATAAGAATAGAAGACGGAAGTTATGTTTTTGATGTAAAAACACCTACAGGAGTTTTAAAAGATTTCCGTTTTGGTTTACCAGGAAGACACAATTTGATGAATGCTTTAATGGCTTTTGCAATGGCAGTAAATTTCGGCACCCCAACCGATGCCATTGCAAAAGCCTTAGCTTCATTCAAAGGGATAAGAAGACGTTTTTCATACCAAATTAGAACTGAGGATTTAGTTTATATTGATGATTATGCGCAAAAGTGTTGGCTGTTTTTCAGCCACATCTTTTTAGCAGAACAAAAGATTTTGCCGATGATTTTGCAAAAAGTCTTTCTCAGTTTGACGAAGTTTTGTTGATGGATATTTATCCAGCACGTGAATTGCCTATGGAAGGAGTAACTTCGGAATGGTTGTTGTCTAAAATGGATAATGAGAATAAAAATATAGTTTCGAAAGAAGATTTAATAGCAACTATGTTGAAAAGTGATGCTCCAATTATTGTAACTATTGGTGCTGGTGATATTGGTGAAATGGTGGGAGCAATTAAAATAGCTTTAAATGAAAAAAATATTTAATTGGACAAATATCAGATTAATCCTAATGCTAGGACTGGTCGTTTTTCTTTTTTCGTTTACATCTAAGCGAAATGAAAAGCGAAAAGTTGCTAAAATCGACGTTATTTTTGTAGGAGAAAACAATCTTTTTATTAAGTCTGAAACGGTTAATAAATTGTTAATAGAAAATACGAGCAACCCCTTAGGCATTGAAAAAGATAAATTAGATTTGAATAAGCTGGAAAGAAAGCTAGATTCAAATGCGATGATTGACGAATCGGATGTTTTTGTAAGTATTGATGGTGTTCTAAAAGCGGTTGTAAAGCAAAAGACTCCTGTAGCCAGAGTGGTTGACGATTTTGATTCTTTTTATGTTGATTATAAGGGAGGTAAGATGCCTCTTTCGGATAATTTTACGGCTAGAGTTCCGCTTGTTTCGGGTCATGTAAATAGCCAAAATAAAGAGAAATTAGCGCGGTTGTTTCGTGTGATTCATGAAGATGATTTTTTGAAAAAAAACATCATTGCGATTCAGGTTATGCCTAATGCTAGCTTAAAAATGTTCAATAGAAATTATAATTACCAGATTGATTTTGGGAGTATGATGAATTTTGAAACAAAATTCAAGAACTATAAAGCTTTTTTTCAAAAAGCAGTTTTAGATAGTACATTGTATAAATATAAGAAGATTGACCTCAGGTTTACAAAACAAGTAGTTTGCACTAAATAATAGAAAATGGAAAAAGAGAATATTGCAGTAGGTCTAGATATAGGGACAACCAAAATCGTTGCCATGATAGGCAAGAAAAATGAGTATGGTAAGTTAGAAATTTTGGGAGTTGGAAAATCCAAAAGTCTAGGTGTGGCTAGAGGAGTGGTTAATAATATTAC
>NCET01000069.1:0-27805 GCA_002280815.1 Flavobacteriales bacterium 32-34-25
AGCGCATAGTTTGCTTGTGAGTGGAGATGGTGTTGCAGCTCTAAAATGGGGATCAACAAATGCCTATACCGAAGATGCTAATGGTAATCCTATTTACAATTGGAGAATTGTAGACAGTATTTTTGATACCTATGTTTCGCGTGGAATGAAACCCTTGGCGCAAATAGGGTTTATGCCCGAAGCACTTTCTACGCATCCTACGCCTTACCGTCATTACTGGAAACCCGGTGATCCTTATACGGATATTATTACTGGGTGGGCTTATCCGCCAAAAGATTATGATAAATGGCGTAATCTGGTTTACGAATGGGTAAAACATTCTGTAGAGCGTTACGGTCAAAAAGAAGTGGAAAGCTGGTATTGGGAAGTTTGGAATGAACCAAACGGTCATTACTGGAAAGGAACTCGCGAAGAGTTTTATAAATTGTATGATTATGCTGCCGATGGTTTGAAAAGAGCCTTGCCAACAGCCAAAATAGGTGGTATAAATATCGCTGGAACTAAAGGGAAAGGGGCTCAGGAATGGACCAATGATTTTATCAAACATTGCATCAGCGGAACCAACTATGCTACGGGTAAAATAGGTTCGCCAATGGACGCCATACTTTTTCATGCTAAAGGTTCTCCTAAATTAGTGGATGGCGCAGTTCGAATGAACATGGCGCCACAATTGAATGATATCGAAACTGGGTTCAACATGGCAATGTCTTATCCTGAAACTAAAGATCTTCCGTTGATTATAGGCGAGTCTGATCCGGAAGGTTGTGCGGCTTGTGGTATGGCTACTAATCCAGAGAATGCTTATCGAAACGGAACCATGTATTCCAGTTATACCGCAGCAAGTTTTGCCAGGAAATATTTATTGGCAGACAAAACAAAGGTTAATTTTCTTGGAGCAGTATCCTGGTCTTTTGAATTTGAAAACCAGCCGTGGTTTTATGGCTTTAGAGATTTGGCTACCAATGGTGTTGATAAACCAGTACTGAATGTTTTTAGAATGTTTGGTATGATGACTGGTGCGCGTTTAGAAGCAGAAAGTAATCGGATGTATCCTTTGGAAGAAGTCGTTAAATCAAGTGTTCGTGGAGCACAGTCAGATATTGGAGTTTTGGCAACTAAAGATAAAAAATCGGCAGCGGTAATGGTTTGGAATTACCATGATGATGACAAGCCAGGAGCGACTGAAACGGCAAATATAGCAAATCTTACTGTTTATATAATTGATAAGGAAAATAGTAATTCGTATGAGGTTTGGAAAAAAATGGGTTGGCCTCAAGGTCCTACGCAACAGCAAATAAACACATTAGAAGAATCGGGAAAATTAAAAAGTATTTCGAATAAGAAAATAAAAATAACTTCTGGTAAAACTATTGTGCCTGTACAATTAGAACGTCAGGCGGTAGCATTGGTAAAATTAGATTGGTAAATCAAATAAATAACAAATATGAAATTTAATAAATGCTTGAAATTAAGTGGTGTACTCTTTATGGTACTCTCCAATCTTACATTGCAAGCACAAGAATACAAAGATCAGGTGGTTTTGCCTGAGCCTTATGCTACGAAATCCAGTAAAGTATTTTCTAAAGTTATCGGCTGGAAAGGCAATCAGGCACCTGTTGCTCCAAAAGGTTTCGCCGTAACTAAATTTGCCAGTGGTTTGGAAAATCCAAGATGGTTGTACGTAGCAAAAAATGGTGATGTGTTTGTAGCAGAATCGGGTACAAGGATACCAAAATCAAAACGCAGCGATGAAAAGGATGAGTTTTTTGCATCCAAAGCACAGAATTTTGGCAGTGCTAACCGTATTACAATGTTTAGAGACAAAGATAAAGACGGGGTTTACGAAAGTAAATATTCTTATCTGGCTAATTTGAATCAGCCTTTTGGGATGTTAGTCCTTAATAATTATTTTTATGTAGCCAATACCGATGAGGTGTTGCGATTTCCGTATCATGAGAAAGACACTACCAATACAGGAAAATATGAAAAGATAGTAGAACTGCCTTCGGGAGGATACAACAATCACTGGACGAGAAATATAATTGCTAATCCGGAAGGGACAAAAATATATATTACGGTAGGTTCAGAAAGCAATGTGGCGGAACGTGGTATCGAATCTGAATACAAGCGTGCTAATATTTTAGAAATTAATCCCGATGGAAGCGGGGAGCGTATCTATGCCAGCGGACTTAGAAATCCTAATGGTATGGGCTGGGCACCGGGAACAAAAACCTTATGGACGGCGGTAAATGAGCGGGACGAACTCGGAGACGAATTGGTTCCGGATTATGTTACCAGTGTAAAAGACGGCGGGTTTTACGGCTGGCCTTATTCTTATTTTGGGCAAAACGTAGATCCACGCCATAAAGGCGAAAGAGCTGATTTGGTAGCCAAAGCCATAGTGCCTGATATTGCATTGGGGTCGCATACAGCATCTTTGGGACTTACATTTTACCGCAATAATTCTTTTCCTAAAAAATACCGAAATGGAATGTTTGTAGGACAGCATGGTTCATGGAATCGGTCGGAATTATCAGGTTATAAAGTGGTTTTTGTACCTTTTAAAAAAGGGAAACCTTCGGGCAAACCGGAAGATTTTTTAACTGGTTTTATAGCCAATGCTGAAAAGAAAGAAGTATACGGACGCCCTGTTGCCGTTGCGGCGTTGCCAGATGGTTCGTTATTGGTAAGTGATGATGCTGCCAAAACAATTTGGCGTGTAACAGCAAAATAATTTTAAAGAAGCTTCAGAGAAATCTGGAGCTTTTTTTTGGGATTGATTCGAAATTTGGAGGAAATTATTATTCTATTTATACCTACTCAAATCTAGATTAAGAATTTTACCTACTCTGCTAAACTCTTCATTAATCTTTGCATTCAGGATTAGTTGTTCATTTTTTATTGGATGATTAAAAATTAATTGATGTGCATGAAGCATCATTCCTTTCAGCTCATAATTCTCCAGCCATAATTTATTTTGTTTGTTGCAACCATGTGGACGACTTCCTAAAATGGGATGGAAAATATGTTTGAAATGTTTTCGTAATTGATGCATACGACCCGTTTCAGGAATCGCTTCTACCAAACAATATCGTGACGTTGGTTTATTATTAAATGCTAACTCAACTTCGGCATTTTGCAAACGATGAAAGTATGTTATTGCATTTTGTGTAATGTCATCATCATTGGTTAAATCATAATCAATCGTTAGTTCTTCGGGTGACCAACCACGTAAAATTGCTAAATATTTTTTTTCGACTTCACGTGTGGCAAAACGATCATTCATAATTTTCAAAACCTCTTTATCTAAGGCGAATAATAAGACGCCAGATGTTTTGCGATCTAAGCGATGAACGGGATAAACGTGTTGACCTATTTGATTTCTCAATTCTTGAATAGCATAAACTTTTGCATCGCGTGCATAAAATGATTTGTGAACCAACAATCCGCTGGGTTTGTTAATGGCGACAATATATTCGTCTTGGTAAAGAATTTCTAACATTTCAATGTTCTTTTATACTGTTGATTATAGTAAAGAGAAGTTGGGGAAAGAGGATTAAAACGAAAAAAGCTCCAGATTTCTCTGAAGCTTTCTAGTAGCGGGAACAGGACTCGAACCTGTGACCTTCGGGTTATGAGCCCGACGAGCTGCCTACTGCTCTATCCCGCGATGTGCGTTTTGTAATCTCAATTTTTGTAATCTCAATAAGGCTACCTTAGTAGCGGGAACAGGACTCGAACCTGTGACCTTCGGGTTATGAGCCCGACGAGCTGCCTACTGCTCTATCCCGCGATGTTTCGGGTGCAAAGATACACATAAATTCGAGATATCCAATGCCTAATTTTAAAAAATGTTTTATTTGGTGTATTGGGCTGATATAGAGCTATTTTTAGTATCAAAATTAAAGATATGGCGTCTAAAGTAGTTTCGTATACTTTAAAAAGGAATTGGTATTCTATTAAAAATTAAAAACAGCATTGCTACGTTTTTAATTCGTAACTTACCAAGTGCTATTTTTTTATTTCTGATTTTTAAATATTTATATGTTTGAAATTCAGAAAATCTCTCCGTTGTTGAATTAAAAGATGAATCGCTAATCTGTGAATTTCACAACTTTTATCTAAAGTTTCACAAGTCTTTACGAGGCAAACTGCTCTAATTTCGCATAATTAGTTATAAAACAAAACAATTTGAAATTATACATCAAATATATGGTCAGCAATCGCTGCAAAATGGCCGTGAAAGAAGAATTAAGAAAGCTTGGTTTGCACTTTATTGTTGTCGATTTGGGAGAAGTTGAGGTTATGGTGAATATTTCTATGACACAACGTCAAGAGCTTAAGGCAAATTTACTGCTGTCAGGACTCGAATTGATGGACGACAAAAAATCGATGTTGATTGAAAAAATCAAAAATATCATTATTGAAATGGTACATCATTCTGAGGAGATTATCAAAGTTAATTTTTCGGATTATTTAAGCGAAAAAATGAACCATGATTATACGTATTTATCCAATTTATTTTCGGAAGTGCAAGGAACAACCATCGAGCAATTTATAATTTCTCATAAAACCGAACGCATAAAAGAATTAATAATCTACGGAGAGCACAATATTACTGAAATTGCCTGGAAAATGGGATACAGCAGTGTGGCGCATTTATCAAGTCAGTTCAAGAAAGTAACAGGGCTTTCGCCTTCACATTTCAAACAATTGAAGGACAAAAGAAGATGCCCACTAGAAGAAGTAGGGAATGTAAAAGCCTAAATTAATTTTTTGTAAAAGTATTATGAAATTCATATTCGAAAAAAAAGCATTCCTTTTTTATGTACTCTCGGCTGTTTTATTGAGCACCGTTTTGGCCATTTTTTACCTCAATAGTCAAAATGATATTGCCTCTACTAAAAAATTGATTCATACTCAAGAAATCATTAGTAAAAGCAATGAGGTTTTATTAGATGTGCTAACTATCGAAAATGGATTTATTGGTTATTTATTGTCTGGAAACACAGGTTTTTTAGAGTCTTATAACGAACTTAAAACCAAGACCAACACTAATTTAGAACACCTGACAACACTTACTAAAAAAAGTAAAAATCAAGAAAACAGAATTGCAGTTTTGAAAAAAACAGTGCTTGACAGATTACTTTTGATAGAAAAAAATAGTGTCAATAAGAATTCTTTTTTGCTGAGTAATATTGAAAAAAAAGCGGTTATTCAAGAAGGAAAAAAACGTACCGATAAAATCAAAAATGTAATTTCGGCTATTAATAACGAAGAGTTCAAAATCTTGAAAGTTAAGAAAATAGAAGCTGAAAATAACAATCAGTTTTCAGGATTACTCTTTTTGCTGTTGCTTATTTTTCTAGTTGCCATTTTTATTTTTGTGATTCTTATTATCAACAATCAAAAAGTAAAACATAGTGCATTAGAAACTGATACAGCCGATCAAAAAATGGCTTCTCAATATGTTTTGAGTCTTATTGAAGCCAGTCTCGATCCGTTAGTTACCATTAGTATTACGGGTAAAATTATGGATATGAATCAGGCATTGGTAAAGATTACCGGTATTGAACGTGAAGAATTAACAGGTTCTGATTTCTTCGATTATTTTACTGAGCCACAAATGGCACGTGAAGTATATGAGGAAGTTTTTGATAAAGGTTCGGTTGCCGATTCGCCATTAACTTTGCGACATAAAGATGGAAAATTGACCGATGTTTTGTTTAATGGTTCTGTTTATAAAGATGAAAAAGAGAATGTATTGGGAGTTGTAATTGTAGCCAGAGATGTTACCGACCAAAAAAGAATTGCCACCGAATTAGTAGAAGCCAGAGTTTTTGCCGAACTCGCTACTGAAATTGCCGAAGAAGAAAAACGAAATGCCCAAGCAGCCACACTAATTGCCGAAAATGCGGTAAAAGCAAAACAGCAATTTTTGTCGAATATGAGTCACGAAATCCGTACGCCAATGAATGCGATTATTGGATTTACTAAAGTGGTTTTGAAAACCGAATTAAATGCTAAACAAAAAGAATATTTATCAGCCATAAAAGTGAGTGGCGATGCCTTGATTGTACTGATAAATGATATTCTGGATTTAGCAAAAGTAGATGCAGGTAAAATGACTTTTGAGAAGATTCCGTTTAAATTATCGGCTTCTATATCAGCAATGTTACATGTTTTTGAAACTAAAATTCAGGAAAAAAACTTAGCATTAGTTACTGAATATGATACCAATATTCCAAAAGTTTTGTTGGGCGATCCCGTTCGTTTGCACCAAATTATTCTGAATTTAGTTAGTAATGCAATAAAATTTACTTCTCAAGGAAAAATAACGGTTAGCGTTCATTTGATTCATGAAGATGAGGAAGGGATAAGGGTTGAATTTGCAGTTTCGGATACAGGAATAGGCATTGAAGAAGAGAAAATCGATACTATTTTTGATGATTTTCAACAAGCCACTAGCGGAACATCACGATTGTATGGAGGAACTGGTTTAGGACTAGCCATAGTAAAACAATTAGTCGAACCACAAGGAGGAACTGTAAGTGTAAAAAGTAAAATTAAAGAAGGTTCTACTTTTAGTTTCATACTCCCATTTTTAAAAACAGATGCTGAGGCAGCACTAGAAACAGAAATGGTTGCACTGGAGACCGAAATCAATGCTATAAAAGTATTGGTGGTGGAAGATATGCCGCTGAATCAATTGCTAATGAAAACACTTTTGGACGATTTTGGTTTCGAAAGAGTTATAGCCGAAAACGGAAAAATTGCCGTTGATAAACTTCAAAATGAATCCTTTGATGTGGTGCTGATGGACTTGCAAATGCCTATTATGAATGGTTTTGATGCCACCGAATACATTAGAAATACCCTGAAATTAGACATTCCAATTATTGCCTTAACTGCCGATGTTACCACCGTGGATTTAGCCAAATGCAAGGCCGTAGGGATGAACGATTATATTGCAAAACCGGTTGACGAACGACTGCTGTACAGTAAAATTGTAGGTGTGGTAAAAAAACAAAGCATCCGGAAAGCGGCATTCAAATTGAGCAAAAGCCCGAAAATAAAAGCGACTAATTTAGATTACTTAAAAACCAGAACAAAATCTAATCCAACATTAATGATGGAAATGATTACTATTTATTTGCAACAAACACCACCTATAATTGTTGCAATGAAACAAAGTGTTCAGGACAAAGATTGGGAATTATTAGGCGCATCGGTACATAAATTGATTCCTTCTTTTTCAATAATGGGAATGAGTCCGGATTTAGAACAAAAGTCAAAAAAAATACAGGATGCTGCTCATTCTAATGAATTTACGGATGAAATTGCTAAAATGGTTGTAGAAATGGAAACAGTATGCAATCAATCTTGCGAAGAATTAGAACAAGAACTTAAATTAATTAAAAACACTTTATCGTGAAAAACGAAAATAAAATAAAACTATTCTTAGTAGATGATGATGCTTTATTCTTGAAATCAATGGAGATTGAGTTCATGGAATTAGCCGATTTTTCTATTGAAACTTATCCAACAGGAGAACTTTGTTTAGAAAATTTATCGCATACACCAGACGTAATTATTTTAGATTATCAACTGGATGGTATCGAAAAATCGGCAATGAATGGCTTAGAAACATTGGATAAAATAAAAGCTTTTAATCCAGATATTCCTGTAATTATGTTGTCATCACAGGATAAAATTGAGGTTGCGGTTAATTGCATGCATCACAAAGCTTTTGATTATGTGGTTAAAAGCGAAACGGCCTTTATTCGTTTGCAAAAAATTATCACGACTATTTTTAAATATAAAAAAATGGAAAAAGAGTTGAATTGGTATATGGATAGAATGTAATTATTTCGGTTTAATTCTAGTTTGTTTGTCTTTGAATGATGCAGTCTCTTTAGGAGTTTGTGTCATTTTTTTTTTCGAAAAAGAAAATCAAGTTTCAATTCTAAGAGGAATAATATTCGTGTTTTTAGTTTCGGATTTTATTTTATTGTTTTGAAAATCAGCGAATAATACAAGTTATATAGTGAATTGTGTAATAGGTTTCAGGGTAAATTAAGTGAATTTTGCATGGTAGGAATTAGTTTTTTACAATAATCAATCATTAAATTAAGTATCATGAATCTAAAAAGAATTTTTGGAGCATTGCTCACCGCCTTAGGAATAGCTGGGCTTATATACACTGCTGTAGTTTTTACCAATACTGTTGGTAGTACAAGAGATGTAAAAAATCTTATTGTTTATGGGGTACTTGGAATCGTATTTTTTGTTTCGGGTATTAGCCTTGTTCGTACCACAAAAGATGAATCATAAGCAATAACATTCGGTCTTAAATAGCTCGTAATTGTGTTTCAAAAAATAGTATTTGTGATGGATGCAGGATTTTATTAGTTTTTTAGAGATTCTAAAGGATTCAAAATCTGTGAAATATATAAGTTCTTTATTGATTTGTATAACATTTTTTTGAAGAAATCAAGCCAACTTTGTGAAGTCGAGAAATCATTTTACAATTACTATAAAATTAAAAAAGGATGAATACTATAGAAATAGAAGGAAACTGGGAAGAGCAAAAAGAAAAGCTAAAACAAAAATTTACGGCTTTAATGGACAATGATTTGTTATTTCTAGACAGTAAAAATGAGGACATGATTTCCAGACTTCAAGTCAAACTTGGAAAAACAAAAGAAGAAGTGTGCCAAATCATTCAAACATTATAAACCATAAAAAAATAAATTATGAGTAATCTACTTTATACCCTCGCCGTTATTTTAGTCCTTTTTTGGGCTATCGGATTCTTTGCTTATAGCGTAGGATCCATTATTCATATCCTTCTTGTTATAGCAATTGTTGCTGTTTTGTTTCGAATCATCCAAGGAAGAAAATTATAAAAAAACATATTATGAATTCAAGTAAAATAGTTTTAGGAATTATAGGTGGTGTTGCCGCAGGTGCATTAATGGGCGTTTTGTTTGCTCCTGATAAAGGATTGAAAACAAGAAAGAAAATTGTAGCAAAAGCTAAAAGCAGCAAAGATACCTTGAAAGATAAATTAGATTTGTTGTTGCAAACCGTAAATCCAATTTATGAGAACATCATACAAACCAATGGAACGTTAATTTCTGAAGGTGAAAGAAAGTCTGATTCAGGGAAAAAAAGATTTTAAAAAAAAAAGAAATTCTAAAACCTATATAATAGGTTTTGTTTAAAAAATCGAGATATCACATCTCGATTTTTTTTTTTGATTTTTTTCAAATGAAGAATTTTTTAAATAAAGGTTTAATTGTAGGTTAATTACTTGCTTGTTGTGTAAGTCAATGGTTGTCAAGCTTGTGTAATGTGTGAATAATACAACTCTTAAGTTTTATAGTGTAATACTTTCGGTCTGTAAGAGACTAATCTTTGTATTGTGAAATATTTAACATTTTAACATTAATAAAACCCCCAAAATGAAAAAAACGCTACTAACTATTGCAATAGTATTTATTGCTTTTATTTCGAGTTGTGCAACTGATGATTTCGAAGAAATCGTTGGTGTATGCCCTGTTGTTTCATCAACAAATCCAGCTGACGATGCCACTGCTGTTCCATTAAATCAAATAATTACGGTTAATTTCAACGAAGAGATGAATCCGGAAACTATCGATGAATCTTCGGTTATTATAACTGCAGAAGGAGCGCCTGTTTCAGGTACTATAAGCTATTCAGGTACAACCGCAACATTTACACCAACTGATGTACTATTGGCTAATACTATTTATTCGGGTAGAATTAGAACATTGGTTAAAGATGTAGATGGAAATGCTTTGCAAACGGACTATGTGTGGACATTTAAGACAGATGTAGCGCCAATTGTCACTTTTACTGATCCTTTTAATGATGCAACAGCTGTTCCATTGAATAAAGTTATTTCGGCTACTTTTAATGTACCAATGAATCTAATGACTTTAAATGCTACAACATTTACTGTTAGACAAGGTGCAATTACAATATTAGGTACAATTAGCCCTAACTCTGCAGGAACAATGTTTACATTTACACCTGTAGTTCCATTGGCAGGAAATACCCTATACACTGTTACCATAACCACGGGAGCTCAAAACACCTTAGGTACTGCGTTGGCAAGTAATCATATTTGGAATTTTAGAACATTGATTCCAGTGATTTCACCTGTAAATACATTTAATGGTTTAGGATTTGGAGTATTCGGAGGTAATGCAGGAATCACCAATCAAGGATTATTTACTGTTGTTAATGGATCAATGGGTACCACCGCAGTTGCATCTACAGTAACAGGTTTTACAGATGGTACAAATGGTGATACTTATATAGTAACCCCATTAAATAATGGACTTGTAACTAATGGAATATTTGCCGATGCACCTGCGCCAGGAAGCGCAAGCAAAGCAGCAACTGCATTAGCAGGATTAAATGCCGCCCGAGCACTTTACCTTAGTATTTCTCCAGCTCAAATGCCAGGTGGTATTGCTGCAGCAAGTGAATTAGGTGGATTAACATTAGCCCCTGGTATTTATACAGCCGGTAGCTCTTTGGCAATAACCAGTGGAGATCTTACTTTAGATGCACAGGGTGATCCCAATGCAAAATGGTATTTTCAAGCACCTTCTACTTTAACAGTAGGTAGTACAGTGCCTCGTAGTGTTAAATTTTTAAACGGTGTTGGTAATCCTAACAATGTATATTGGTATGTTGGTACAGCAGCTGTTATTAATTACGCTGGAGGTGGTATTATGACTGGAAATATTATTGCTAATTCTGGAGTGACTTTGTCTTCTCCTGCTAATAGTACTAATGCTAGTGTGACCATATTAAATGGTAGAGCAATTTCGCTTGTGGCTTCAGTGACTATGGTTAATACCGTAATTAATGTACCAAACTAAGGTACTGATTTAGATAAAAAAACTCATCCCGCTTAGGGCGGGATTTATTTCAACAAAATAAAAAAATAAAAAAATGAAAGTAAAAACTAATTTAAAAAAGGGTTTGTGTATTGCTTAGTGATGGCAGCTCTGGTTTTCTTAAGTATTCAAGCACCAGTTCAAGCACAGGAAATACAATATACAAAACCATCTTGGTGGTTTGGTGTAGCCGGAGGAGCCAATTTTAATTTCTATGAAGGTTCAACTAATAAATTGAGTTCTAATTTTACACCGCCAGCTACTTTTCATGAAGCAAAAGGTGTTGGACTGTTTGTTGCGCCTCTTTTAGAATACCATCGTCCTGATACACGATTGGGTTTTATGTTGCAAGCGGGATACGATAATAGAAAAGCTAAGTTTGACCAAGTAATGACTGCTTGTGATTGTCCAGCCGATTTAAAAACGAATATTAGTTATATTACGGTAGAACCAAGTTTGCGTTTTGCTCCTTTCAAATCTAATTTCTATTTATTTGGAGGGCCTCGTTTTGCTTTCAATTTGGATAAATCATTCAATTACCAATTAGGAATTAATCCAGCTTATCCTGATCAAGAGGCAACTCCTGAAGTAAAAGGAGATTTAAGCGATGTTAAAAAGAACATCATTTCGATGCAAATCGGATTGGGATATGATATTCCGCTTTCATCACAAAGTAGTAAAACACAATTTGTGCTTTCTCCTTTTGCTTCGTTTCATCCTTACTTTGGACAAAATCCACGTTCTATAGAAACATTGAATATTACAACTATAAGAGCTGGTGTAGCGCTTAAATTTGGTCAAGGACGTCTTATTCCAATGCCAGAGGATATTCCAGCAACAATTATAGATTCAGAAGTTCAGTTTTCGGTTCATGCTCCCGCTAATGTTGCTACTCAACAACGTGTGAGAGAAGTTTTTCCATTGCGTAATTATGTGTTCTTTAATGCTGGTTCATCTGAAATTCCTAGTCGTTACAAACTACTTAAAAGAGAGGAAGTAAAAGACTTTAGAGAAGATCAATTGGAAATGGTAACACCAATAAACCAATCAGGTCGTTCGGAACGACAAATGACAGTGTATTATAATGTGCTCAATATTTTGGGAGACCGTATGTTAAAAAATCCATCAACAATAATTACGTTAGTTGGATCGTCTGAACAAGGTGCGAAAGAAGCTAAGGAAATGGCTGAATCAGTAAAATACTATTTGGTAAACACTTTCGGAATTGATTCTTCAAGAATTAGTACTAAAGGGCAGTCAAAACCCAATATCCCATCGGAACAACCAGGAGGAACATTGGAATTAGATTTACTTCGTGAAGGTGATAGAAGGGTTTCAATCGAAAGTAGTTCTCCAATATTATTGGCAGAATTCCATAGTGGTCCTGATACTACGCAATCAGATAGTGCGTCTTTACCAATAGAAAGTGATGTGGTTTTTGATGTAAAAGGAGCTAACGAAGCTTTCTCGGTATGGTCGATACAAACTACTGATGAAACTGGAAAAGTACAATCTTTTGGGCCTTATACTCAAGAAAGTGTGAGCTTGTCTCGTCAAACTATTTTAGGAGATAAAACTGAGGGACATTATAAAATTCTAATGACAGGACAAACTAAAAGTGGTAAGTCTGTAACTAAAGAAACTACGGCACATATTGCACGTTGGACTCCAACTAAAATAGAAAATGGAGTTAGGTATAGCATTATTTTTGAATTCAACGAATCTAAAGCAATCACTATTTATAAAAAATACCTAACGGATGTTGTAGCACCAAAGATTCCAATGAATGGAACCGTTATTATTCATGGTCATGCTGATGTTATTGGAAATGATGAATACAATTTAAAATTGTCTCAAGAACGTGCAACTGAAGTGAAGACTATTATTGAAGATGCTTTGGCTAAATCGGGTAGAACTGATGTTAAATTTGAAGTAATGGGTTATGGTGAAGATTCAAATCACTCTCCATTTAATAACAAATATCCCGAAGAACGTTTTTACAACCGTACCGTGATTATTGATGTTTTTCAAAAATAGTAGGTAAAGAATACAAATATCTTAGTTATAATTATTTAAAGGACAGGCGTCAAAACCCTGTCCTTTTTTTATGGATTTTTTTCCGATTAAAAGACTGCAAAATAGTAATAGTCTGAATGTTGCAATTTTTTGCCGAAGTAGTATAACGTATCAGGTTTTATTAAGTCGATATTTATAAATAATTGGTATTAAGCTAATTGTTGAACTTAAAAGATGATAAAAGTAAAAAAAGACGGAATTATACTCGAGAAAACAATACTCCCTTTTGAAAATGAAGGAGTATTAAATCCAGCTGCCATAAGAGAAGGTGCTTTTGTACATCTGTTTTATCGAGCGGTTAGTCAAGGAAATTTTTCAAGTATAGGTTATTGTAAATTAATGGGGCCTTTAGAAGTAGAACAACGTTTGAATGTGGCTTTGATTTCTCCTGAATTTGAATATGAAAAACACGGTTTAGAAGACCCTAGAATTGTGAAAATTGACAATTTGTATTATCTAACTTATACCGCTTATGATGGAGCAAATGCTTTAGGAGCATTGGCTGTTTCTAAAGATTTAGTGCATTTTGAGAAAAAAGGAATCATCGTTCCTCAAATGACTTACGAAGATTTTAACGCATTGGCTGAAACAAAAGGAAGCATCGACGAAAAATATTATCGTTTTAACCAGCACAATCATATTACCGAAAAAGAAGGATTGAAAATGATGCTCTGGGACAAGAATGTTATTTTTTTTCCAAGAAAAATTAATGGGAAATTCTGTTTTTTTCATCGCATTAAACCCGAAATTCAAATTGTAGTTCAAATTAATGCCTTGGAAGAATTAACTAAGGAATTTTGGAATAATTATTTTATCCAGTTTAATGATTATGTTGTGCTTTCGCCAAAATACGAACACGAAATCAGTTATATCGGCGGTGGTTGTCCACCCATAGAAACTAAACTGGGCTGGCTCATTATTTATCACGGAGTTCGTGATTCTATAAAAGGCTATGTTTATTCGGCTTGTGCAGCTTTGCTGGATTTAGAAAATCCGCAAATAGAAATTGCCCGATTGCCTTATCCGTTGTTTACACCTGAAGAAATTTGGGAATTAAAAGGAGAAGTAAATAATGTGTGTTTCCCAACAGGAGCAGCAGTTTTTGATGATACCTTGTTTGTTTATTATGGCGCAGCCGATGAAAGAATTGCTTGCGCATCAATGAGTTTGTCTGAGTTATTGGAAGAATTAATGCTAAATAAAAAAGAAGATGAAAACTAGAACAGCAATCAACCCCAGCCAATTATTACCCATAAAAAGCCATTTTAAAATTAATTCTAAGAATAAAATAAACTTTAAAAAAGCTAAAATTAAGTTGCCAGAAATTTTATTTGTTAGCACCTTTCCGCCGCGTGAATGTGGGATTGCAACCTATTCTCAAGACTTGATTTTTGCATTAAACAATAAGTTTAAAAAAACTTTTGCTATAAAAATAGCCGCTTTGGAATTGCAAAATGAAAAGCAAAATTACAAGGAAAAACTATATACTATTTTAGAAACAGACAATCCTAATTCGTATAAGGAATTAGCGGAAACAATCAATAAAAATACTCAGATAGAAATTGTTTTAATCCAACATGAATTTGGTTTATTCAGAGACAATGAAGCCGATTTTATTTTGTTTTTAAAAGCAATTCACAAACCTAAAATTGTGGCTTTTCACACGGTTTTGCCTTGTTTGGATTTAACATTAAAAGCACATGTTGAGGAAATTAATGCTACAGTAGATGCTTTTATTGTAATGACTCATAATTCGGCAAGAATATTAGAAAATGAGTATCAGGTTTTACAGGATAAAATTACGGTTATTCCGCATGGAACTCATTTAGTCGAGCATTTGAACAAGCAAACGCTGAAAGAAAAATACAACTTAGCAGGACGAAAAATTATTTCAACTTTTGGATTGTTGAGTTCTGGAAAAGGAATTGAAACTTCGATAGCTGCTTTGCAAACAGTGGTCAAAGAACAGCCCGATGTATTGTTTTTAATCATTGGGAAAACGCATCCCACAGTTTTAAAACACGAAGGCGAAAAGTACAGAGAAGTTTTAAAAGCAAGTGTAAAAGCCTTAAAATTGCAAAACAATGTGTTGTTTGTAGACGAATATTTGCCTTTAGAAACGCTTTTGGAATATTTGCAATTAACAGATGTTTACCTTTTCACTTCTAAAGATAGAAATCAGGCGGTAAGTGGTACTTTTTCGTATGCCATAAGCTGCGGTTGTCCCATTATTTCTACGCCAATTCCGCATGCCATTGAAGTCTTGAAAGACGGAACTGGAATTATTGTGGATTTTGAAAACCCAAAACAATTAGCAAAACAGGTAATTCTTTTGCTAAATGATGCACAATTACGCAAGAATATTTCGGCTAACGGGATTCATAAACTAGCACCAACCGCCTGGGAGAATTCGGCTATTGCACACGCTTTGTTGTTTGAAAAAATGGCGAATAAAAAAGTGAAATTGCATTATAAAATTCCCGAAATCAATCTGAATCATTTTAAAAATTTAACCACTCCATTTGGAATGATTCAGTTTTCAAAAATCAATCAACCGGATCTGAATTCGGGTTATACCTTAGACGATAATGCACGGGCTTTGGTGGCTATGTGTCAACATTTTGAGTTGACCAATGATGAAGCCGATTTAGAATACATCAAACTCCATTTTAATTTTATACAATTCTGTTTTCAATCAGAAGCTTGTTTTTTGAATTATGTAGATGAAAGTGAAAAATTCACCAAACAAAACAGTGAAAACCTTGCCGACGCTAATGGAAGAGCTATTTGGGCTTTGGGATATTTAATTTCCATAGGCGATTTATTACCGCCAGATTTGAATGAAAAAGCAGTTGTGCTAATGCAAATGGCATTGAAAAATGTGAGTAAAATTCATTCTACCCGTGCAATGGCTTTTATTATAAAAGGAATTTATTACAGCAATTTGAGAAATAATTCAGTTGAAAATGTTTCTCTGATAAGACATCTTGCAAGTAAGTTAGTTCAAATGTACAAACATGAAGCAAAAGAAGACTGGCAATGGTTTGAGAGCTATCTTACTTATGCAAATAGCATTCTGCCAGAAGCCATGTTGTGTGCTTATTTAGCAACTGGAGAGAATAGTTACAAAGAAATTGCGAAAAAATCTTTTGATTTTTTATTGTCTAAAATATACAGAAACAATAACATAAAAGTAATTTCAAATAAAGGTTGGTTAAACCAAGGGGAAGACATAAATCCTAAAAAGATAGGGGGCGAACAGCCTATTGATATTGCTTATACAGTTCTTGCTTTGAGCAAATTTCACGAAGTTTTTAAAGAAGAAGAGTATTTTAGAAAGATGGAAATAGGTTTTAGTTGGTTTTTAGGAAACAATCATTTAAACCAAATTATCTATAATCCCTGCACTGGTGGATGTTACGATGGTTTAGAGGATTCCTATATCAACTTGAATCAAGGAGCCGAATCGACCGTGAGTTATTTAATGGCAAGACTTACAATGGAAAAACAGCTAAAACAGAAAAATAGAAAAAGCAGTGTTCTTTATAAAAATAAAATAAAATTAGTTCCAGCTTTAAAATCTGTTATCACAAAGTAATTATTAAAACGTCAGTTCGAGTATTTTTTGTGCAGTGTAACGGAACAAAAAATGCCTGTCTGCCACAGGCAGGTATC
This sequence comes from Flavobacteriales bacterium 32-34-25, assembly GCA_002280815.1. Taxonomy (GTDB): domain Bacteria; phylum Bacteroidota; class Bacteroidia; order Flavobacteriales; family Flavobacteriaceae; genus Flavobacterium. The sequence continues at coordinate 16,689 of NCET01000069.1, forward strand.
GAGAACCGTTTTTAATGAAATTTTTCTTGTTCTCGATACAAATTTTCAGAAAAAGCTGTTCGCATTTTCTGAAAATTCACTCGAACCGACGAAAAATGATCATCAAAAACTAATTACAGCCAACGGATTATTAGAAACAAAATTTTAGAGAAGAAATAATGGAACAGTCACAACAATAATTGAATTTTAAAAATAATTTGAGCTCGAAACAAAAGCTCTTTTTGTATATAAAAACCTCTAAATCAGTTTGGAGGTTTTTTTTTGAGCTAAAAAAGTCAGTAATTCTTATGGAAAGTATTAGATTCCATCGTACCTTTGTGCCCGAAACATCAAGAAATATAAGGAGTTGACCTCAGTACCGCATTGAGGTTTTTTTATGGATTCGAAATTAAACCGAATTCAAATTCATCGGGAAAAAATCGGCACTTCACTTGATTCAAATTACACACATTATGACACATAAAGCAGGTTTTGTAAATATCATTGGAAATCCAAACGTTGGGAAATCCACCTTGATGAACGCTTTCGTTGGCGAAAGATTATCAATCATTACTTCAAAAGCACAAACAACGCGTCACCGTATTCTAGGAATTGTAAATGGTGATGATTTTCAATTGATTTTATCGGATACTCCAGGAATCATCAAACCAGCTTACGAAATGCAGGAGTCGATGATGAACTTTGTAAAATCGGCTTTTGAAGATGCTGATATCTTAGTTTATATGGTTGAAATTGGTGAACAAGAATTAAAAGACGAAGCTTTTTTTAATAAAATTATCCATTCTAAAATTCCGGTTTTGTTGTTGTTGAACAAAATTGACAATTCAAATCAGGAACAGTTAGAGGAGCAAGTAGCTTTTTGGACAGAGAAAGTTCCGAATGCTGAAATTTTTCCAATTTCGGCTTTGCAAAATTTTAATGTGCCCGAAGTTTTCCAAAGAATCATTTCCTTATTGCCAGAATCGCCAGCTTATTATCCAAAAGATCAATTAACAGACAAACCAGAACGTTTTTTTGTAAACGAAACCATTCGTGAGAAAATCTTGTTGAACTACAGTAAAGAGATTCCGTATGCAGTGGAGATTGTTACAGAAGAATTTTTTGAAGACGAAAATATTATCCGAATCCGTTCGATTATTATGGTCGAAAGAGATACACAAAAAGGAATTATCATTGGTCACAAAGGAGCGGCTTTGAAAAAAGTAGGTACTGAGGCTCGTGCCGATTTAGAAAAATTCTTCGGAAAACAAATTCACATCGAATTAGTTGTGAAAGTAAATAAAAACTGGAGAAGCAACGCTAATATGTTGAAGCGTTTTGGGTATAACCAGTTGAAGCGTTTTGGGTATAACCAGTAGTATTTATTTAAAAATCGAGTTGATTTATATTTTTCCAATTTGTGATTAATGTGCCGTCACTTCGTTTTTGTTCTTGATCACCTGAGTAAATTAGAATGGAATTGTTTAATTTACTTAGGTTGTTCCAGTATTTTAGGTTTTTGAAAAAATCAGTGTTAATTGTTTTAGATGATTTTATTTCTACAGGGATTAGTTTTCCAGCATCATCAATAATTACATCTACTTCGTGTCCCGTTTTATCTCTCCAGAAATAAAGATTAACGGATAAACCTTTATTTGTAAATTTTTTAACCATTTCAATGACAACCATTGTTTCAAAAATAGCTCCTTTTAGGGGGTGGCTTTCTAATTGTATTGGGTTGGAAATTCTTAGAAAAGAACAAACTAATCCGGTATCATAAAAGTAAATTTTAGGTCTTTTGACTATTGTTTTATTGAAATTTTGGAAATGTGGTTTTAATAAATAAATGATAAAACTGCTTTCTAAAATTCCTATCCAAGACTGAATTGTTTTTAAATCTACTCCAACTTCGTTGCTAATGCTGCTTAAATTGAGTTCTTGTCCAGTTCTGCCAGCAAGAACCCGCATAAATTTTTCAAAAATTAATAAATCGGTTACGTTTTTAATTTGCCTAACATCCCGTTCAATATAGGTTTTTATATAATTTGGAATCCAATCCAATGGACTGATTTCTTGGTCGTAAATAGGAGGGTAAAAGCCTTTGAATAAGATGTCTTCATCCGTTTTAGGAACTAGGTTTGCAGAAGATAATTCATTTATAGAAAAAGGTAATAAATTCAAATAAGCCACTCTTCCTGCTAGTGATTGTGAAATGTTTTCCTGTAAAAGGAAGTTATTGGAACCTGTTAGAATAAATAATCCTTTTTCATTACTGTTGTCTAAAATTTCTTGCAAATAAGAGAATAATGAAGGCACACGTTGTACTTCATCTAAAATTGCTCCATTGGGGATATTTAGTAAAAAACCTCTCGGATCTTCTAAAGCGAAATTTCTGATGTCAGGATTTTCCAGAGAAATATAGGGTTTGTCTGGAAATGTACTTTTAACCAAGGTCGTTTTTCCAGCTTGCCGTGGACCAATTACAGCAATAGCTTTGAACGATTTAGCTAAACTTTCTAATTTTGGTTTTGCATCTCTTACTATCATTTTGTAAAAATACGGAAAAATATGGAATGCAATTCCATATTTTTCCAAAAAAGAGAAACTCAATAACTTAAAGTGTATAATTGTTCCACGATAAATTTTCTCGCATCCGAAATGTCCTAGCCCTGACAGGAACGACATCCTTTCTAGCCGGTGTTCGGCTAGAAAGATATAGTGGATGGCAGGAATAGCTCCTAAAAATTTTAATATGAAACTCTCGACAAAAGAATGTACCTTTGCAAAAAATTAAAATACAGTATTTTAGATTTATAAAAGAATGCGATTTCATCGAAACGGAATCTAAAATCTAAAATCTGACATCTAAATTAGATAAAATGAATAACATTGTTGCGATAGTAGGAAGACCTAATGTGGGGAAATCAACCCTTTTTAATAGGCTGATACAAAGAAGAGAAGCTATTGTAGATTCGGTTTCGGGAGTTACCCGAGATAGAAACTACGGAAAAAGCGAGTGGAACGGAAAAGAGTTTTCTGTAATTGATACCGGTGGATACATCCGCGGATCGGATGACGTATTTGAAGGTGAAATTCGCAAGCAAGTGGAATTGGCTATCGACGAGGCCGATGTTATTATTTTTGTGGTTGATGTAGAAGAAGGAATTACTCCAATGGATGAAACGGTGGCTAAATTGTTGCGTAAGGTAACAAAACCCGTTTTATTAGCAGTAAATAAGGTGGATAACGCCATGCGTGAGAAAGACGCCATTGAATTTTACAACCTTGGTTTAGGGGAGTATTACACATTTGCTAGTATTTCAGGAAGTGGAACAGGAGATTTGCTTGATGCTTTAATTAATGCTTTCCCTGAAAAACCAGAACCCGTTCAGGAAGAAGTGGTTTTACCCCGTTTTGCAGTTGTAGGACGTCCTAATGCTGGAAAATCTAGTTTCATAAACGCACTTATTGGTAAAGACCGTTTTATGGTTACTGATATTGCAGGAACCACTCGTGATGCTATTGATACTAAATTTGACCGTTTTGGTTTCGAATTTAACTTGGTCGATACTGCGGGAATTCGTCGTAAGGCTAAGGTTAAGGAAGATTTAGAATTTTACTCCGTAATGCGTTCGGTACGTGCTATTGAGCATGCTGATATTTGTATTCTGGTTATTGATGCCACCCGTGGATTTGAAGGACAAGATCAGAGTATTTTCTGGCTGGCTGAAAAGAACCGTAAAGGTGTTGTGATTTTAGTAAACAAATGGGATTTGGTGGAGAAAGATACGATGTCAACCCGTGATTACGAAGAAAAAATCAAACAGGAATTAATGCCATTTACTGATGTGCCAATTTTGTTTGTTTCGGCATTGACTAAACAACGTTTGTTGAAAGCACTAGAAGCTACGGTAAAAGTGTATGAAAGCAGACAACAACGTATTCCAACTTCAAAATTCAACGAATATATGTTGAAAGTAATTGAAGCTTATCCGCCACCAGCGACTAAAGGGAAGTATGTGAAAATTAAATATTGCATGCAATTGCCATCACCAACGCCTCAGTTTGTGTTTTTTGCCAACTTGCCACAGTATGTAAAAGAACCCTACAAACGTTATCTTGAAAATAAAATTAGGGAAAACTGGGATCTCTCAGGTGTTCCAATAGACATTTATATTAGAGAAAAGTAGCATACAAAAACAAATAAATACCAAAACGTATTAAACCCCTGTAAATTCTATATTTACAGGGGTTTTTCATTGTTTTCTGTATTGGTTGTTTATGGTTGTTATTTGTTTGTTTTGTTTATATTTGTACCGTATTTGTACCGCAAAAATATTCAACTATGGCAATAAAAGTAAAGCTTCGCAAAAGAAAGGTAACAGGGGATAGACATAGTTTGTACCTCGATTTTTATCCAGCAGTAGTAAATTCCCAAAATGGGGAGTTATCTCGTAGAGAGTATTTAGGTTTGTACATCTTTGATAGTACAAGGAATCCACTTGACAAATTGCATAATACAAACACTTTAAACCTTGCTGAACAGATAAGACAAAAAAAAGAAAGTGAGTTTAATAAACCTGAAATATACAGCGCACTAGAGCAAGAGCAAATTAAAAAAAATAAAAAACAGGATGGGGATTTTATCGCATATTTCAAAAAACTAGCTGAAAAGAAAAATCTATCTAATCGTTTCTTATGGTTGGGGAGTTGTGACTTCTTAAAATTATTTAAAAAAAATGGGTTGAAGTTTTCAGATATTGACCCTGAGTTATGCGATGATTTTAGGGAATTTTTAGAAACCACTAAAAGCAAAAAGAGTGATAAGATGCAATTGTCGGCAAACTCAATAAAAACATATTTCGACAAATTTAGGTCGGCTTTGAAACAGGCTTATAAAGATGGCTATCTATCGGATAACATTGCAGAAAAAACCAACGCTGTAAAGCAAGTTGAATCACAAAGAAACTATCTAACACTTGAAGAACTTAACGAACTTGTTAAAACACCTTGTAGAAGTAGCGAGATTAAGACACAGGCTTTGTTTTCGGCATTGACAGGATTAAGGCGTTCCGATATTCAAAAACTGATTTGGGGAGAAGTTCAACACGTTAAGGGTAGTGGTTATCTAATTAGATTTAAACAAAAGAAAACAGGGGGTTCAGAAACTTTACCAATTACGGAACAGGCTTTTAATATGTTGGGAGAACGAAAACAACCAACTGATGCAGTTTTTACTTTGATACAGGCGACAAATCAAAGAGAGAACAGACATTTAACTAAATGGGTTTTAGATGCTGGAATAACTAAAAAAATAACTTTTCATTGTTTCAGGCATACGTTTGCAACCTTACAATTATCAATGGGAACAGACATTTATACAGTTTCAAAAATGTTAGGGCATAAGGATTTGAATACTACACAGATTTACGCCAAAATAATTGACGAAACCAAAAGGACGGCTTCAAATAGAATTAAACTTGAAATGTAGAATATGGAAGTTCAAACAACATATTTAATTATAGGGTATTTCGTAGGATTTGAAAAATATGGAATTGACGTTTTCTACAATAGAAAATTTCAAAAATGGTTGTTTGAAAATTCCACAGATGCAGATAAAAATATTCATCCCGAATTTGATACAAGCGGATTTATAATGAATGTAAAATTCACAGCTTTTCATAATAGTATTCCTTTGACTGAAAACGATTTTATTGATATACAAATACAAAGATTGAATACTTTTTTAGAGTTAGAAGATTTGAAAAGTATGGATAAAATACAAATTCAACATTTTAAAAGACACCTTGAAAATAAAAGTATAGAATATCAACAACATACTATTAAATTAATACAAGAACAAAACGATATTAATGAATACATTCAATCGTATAGGTATAGTTTTTTTAATAGCCTTTTAAATAAACGGAATGAAGATGGCAAAGAGAATGTTTTATTTTACGGAAGAAGAACAGTTGAATTATTAAATCTAAGAGATGAAAAATTAAATTTAATAGATAATCTTAAAGAAAGATTTGATTTATTAAACCTTTATAACTCACATCTTAATCATTTAATTAATCATATTATTCACTTATACAAAGCATTAAACGGATATTATGGCACAAATAATACAGGTTTTTTAACTATAATTGTTATTGAAAAGGAAAAGGTTTTTTATAGTTTGAAAAGCTTAAAAAGTTTTTCAAAAAACATAAAAGATGAAGTAATTAGCGGTAAAACAGACAAAGCGATTTTAATTAAAACTTATTTCCTTTCGGAACTTGATGTGTTAATTGCGTTTTTAGATGATATGATAGGAATTGATATTTCTAAAAGCCCTTTACATACTGATTTTGAAGCAGTAAAAACTGCTTTAAACAGTTCATTCATTTTAGAAGAATTGAAAATCATAAATGATTTAGAAACGAAAACAAACAAAGATACACAGGAAGTAAATAGAAAGATAAATGCACCTATTTTAGCATTGTTTTGTAGATTGATAAATGAAATTGGGATTGAAAAAAAAGAGGAAATAGAAAGCGTAGAAAAATACTGTATACGTGTTTGTGAAAGATATGAATTAGTCTACACAGATAGGATCAGACAAAATTTTAACGGAAATAATACTAAAGCTAACCTAAAAATATTTATTGAAAAAGTTTTACCATTATTAGACGCTGAAACAAAAAGCAAAATTCAAAAGCATCTAGACACTAAACAACCACCAAAGCAAAATTTGTACGCTTAATTGTACGTACAGAAAAATATACTTACCTTGTTTTTGACTGAATCTTTGTGAAATTTAAACACAAAGATTATGCAAGCAGTAACAATAACACAGATTACACCACTTGAACTTGAATCGCTTATTGAAAATTCAATAAAGAAAGTTTTAAGTACTCAGAAAACTGAACAACCAACAACTGACCAATGGTTTGACCTAAACGAACTATGTAATTACCACCCTGACAAGCCACGACCAGCCACAGTTTACGGATGGGTATTTGCTGGTAAAATTCCAGTAAACAAAGGAGGTAAAAAATTAAGATTTTTAAAATCTGAAATTGACGAATGGTTAAAGCAAGGTAGAAAAATGACATTTGCAGAATCATCTTTGAAAGCAGAACAATATCTTAAAAATAAGTAAGCGATGGAAAGTAATAAAACTAACCACCGCCCACTAAGTCAAAGCAAAGGTACGAAATTAAACGATTTGAGTAATGCTATTGAAACCGCATTAAATGAACCTATTGTTTCAATTGAAAATCAATTCCCTATTGAAGTTTTTCCAAAACTGTTTAAAGACCTCGTTATTGACTTAAATAAAAGTTTAAACTTTCCTATTGATTATACAGGAACAGCCGTTTTAACCGCTATGGCAACAGTATTTGGAACGAGTGTAAAACTAAGAGTTAAAAATAATTGGTTTGAATACGCTTCAATTTATGGATGTATAATAGGTAACGCTGGAGCAAACAAAACACACCCAGTCAATACAATATTTGCACCTATAAAAGAAATTGACAAAACGAACCACAATAGTTATGCTGGTAAATTAGCCGAATGGAGTAAATGGAATAAATTACCAAAAGCAGAAAAGGAAAACACAACCGAACCACAATTCCCAATTTTGACAAAGAGTGTATTAACAAATTTTACACCTGAAGTTTTGTACAAAAGACTTGACGAAAATTTGAGAGGTTGCACCGTTCTAAGTGACGAAATGGCTACTTTCTTTGACGGTATGAACAACTATTCCAAAGGCGACCAAATAGGGGTTTATTTATCGTTTTGGAGCAATCAATCTACTACTATTGACAGGATAGGAAACCCAATTCCTTTATTTATTCAAAATCCTTATTTATCCATTATTGGAGGTTTACAGCCGAGAGTTTTAGTAAGTAGCTTTCCAATTCAGAAATTAAATAACGGTTTCTTTCAAAGGTTTTTATTTGCGTTCCCTCAATCCACTTTAAAAAGTCCTATAAATGATAATGAATCAAACGAGCAACTCTATAAAAATTACGAAAATTTTATAAAGAACTATTACAGTTCAACAAACGTAGTAGAAGTAAACGAACAGATTAACAGCAAAATATTAAAATGGGATGCAGAATCAAAAGCCTTTTTTTATGACTGGCAAAAAAATAATTGTGATTTAGTAAACGAGCATAGTAATTCAATCAAAGGAGAAATAGCTTCAAAGTTTGATAACCATTTTGTAAGGCTGGCTTTATTGCTTCAAATGATGAAAAATCCTAAAAGCGACCTTATAGAACTTGAAGCGGTTAAAGGAGCTGAAAAGTTGTGTTTGTATTTTATGAATTGCAGTTTCAAAGTGTTGGAAGTGATACAAAACCCTGACGAATACCTAAGTACTTTGACCGAAAACAAACGAAAGTTTTACAAAGATTTGAAACATAGTTTTACAACTGCTGAAGCTATTAATACAGGTTTGAAATTCGAATTTCAAGACAGGAGGGTTAAAGAGTTTTTAAAAGACACCATTTTATTTAAACGAATAAAGCACGGTTTCTATTCTAAAACCATTTCAGAAACAGAGCAAATAAAACTATAAAAATTTGCTTGCACTTTCGCACTTTCGACATTTTCAACACTTTCGACATTTTCAAATTTATGTTATGAAACAGTATAAATACACTTTAGATAAGAGTAATAAAAAATTTATTTGCCCTGACTGTAATAAAAGAACTTTAGTACTTTTTATCGAAACAGAAACAGGAAACTATTTAACGGATGAGTTCGGAAGGTGCGACCGTGAAAGTTCGTGCGGTTATTTTAGAAAACCCGAAACAGAATATACTAATACATTTAAAGTAATAGACAAGCCAAAACCAAAATCGAGTTTTCACACGCTGGAAATTTTAGAAGAAACTTTTATAAATGCTTCATCAAATTACTTTATTCACTTTCTTAAAACGATATTTTCAAATGATGAGGTTAAAAAAGCGGTTTTCAACTATTTTATAGGAACGTGGGAACAATGGAAAGGAACAACTGTTTTTTGGCAAATAGACCAACAGGAAGGAATCCACCACGGCAAAGTAATGTTATACAATCCAGCAACAGGCAAACGAGTAAAAAACAAAGAGGCTAAAAGTATTATTTCAAGTGTGCGAAGTTTGGCAAAGCTTGACGGCTTTATATTGGAACAATGCTTATTTGGTTTGCATTTAGTGAATGAAAGCACAAAAGTAATTGGATTAGTCGAAGCAGAAAAAACAGCCGTTATAATGAGTATTTTTAAACCCAATTACGTTTGGTTAGCCACAGGAAGTAAAAACGGTTTTAAGTATGAATTTATGAAGCCTATCAAAGATTTTAAGGTAGTTGCATTTCCTGACAAAAGCGAATACAATGACTGGTTAAACAAAGCTATTGAGTTAAACGGTTTTGGTTTTAAAATTTCAGTAAATGACTGGCTCGAAAATACAGACTACTCAAACGGAACGGATTTAGCAGATGTTTATATTAATGAACTTCAAGCCGAACCACCGTCCGAATATTGTAAGTCAAAACAAGAACACGAATTTTCAAAAGAAAGTTTGGAAGTATACGAAATAATACAAAGACGCAAAGAACCAAAAAGAGAATTAACAAAAGAGGAATCATACAAAGTAATACAATCTTTTATTGAAAACAATACTGATACGTATATTGTTGAAAGTGCTAAAAGTGTTGAAAGTGCGAAAGTGCAACCTTAATAATTTTAATTTAAAAAGATATGACAACAAAAAAAAGTTTACAAAAGTTTACAGATTATTCCAGCATAAAAACGTTGGCGCAGTTTCAAGAATTATTTGATAAAGACCCAGCAGAGCATCAAAAATGCATATTATGGTTACAAGCTGAATTAAATAAAGTGGTTAACCTAGAAAAACCCAAAGACAAAGACATTGACAAATATTTTAACCTATGTGAAAAGGCAATTACCGTAAATGGCTATTGTCCACCTGATAAAGTAGATTTTGTAAAAGAAGATTTTAAAAACCAACGCTGGAACGCAAATGAGTATTTAATAGTTAAGATATTACACTCTTTTACTAAAGATAATTCACGTATACCAACTGTTTTAGAGATAGCACAGCAAACAGGACTTAGCAGGACTACTGTACATAAACACCTTTTAGAATCAGACTATACGACAAGCCACAAGCATGAAAGTAAAGAAGTTTTGGGTAAATTAAGGGATAAAGCGTTAGGAATGATTTACGCAATCGGAATGCAGTACAATGACATTAAAACGTTATCTAAATTTGTTGAACTTACTACCGAGAAAGAACCAAAAAATATAAAAAACTATATTCAGGTAAATAATACCAAGATTGATAATCACTTTATTGAAAATTTACCTTCCGAAGCACAAAGGCAAATTGAGGAAATTATACTTTTAAATCAAAAATAATCTAAAAACGATTACAATAAATGTAGTCGGTTTTATTGTTCGTGGGTATCTGTTATGTATGTATAACAACTTGAATAATCAAGTTTTTTTCAAGTTCTTACCTTTCAATTCACATACCTATAAAGGTAAAAAAGAAAAATCAAGAAAGATAAGATTATTACTCTTTGAGGTTAATATTTAATAATTCTTTAGGTTCTATTTCTAGAGCGTTAGCTAATTTTATTAATGTACGAACGGTTGTGTTTATTTTTGCCCTCTCTATTCTAGCAATTTGAGATTTAGGAATACTACAATCATTTGCTAAATCTTGTTGAGATAGATTTTTCTTTTCACGTAATTGTCTTATGTGAACACCAAGATTAATAATAAAAGTTTCTTCTGAAATATCCATATTCAAAAGTCACAAGATTTAATTTTTAGTTGAACGCATAAGTGCCTATGATTTTGTTATATTTGAAAAAAAATATAAATAATCAAAATGAAAAAAATAATTTTATTGATAACTATCTTGATTTTGTCATCTTGTTCAAAAACAGATTGTAATGAAGAAATGACAAGATTGGAAAAGTTGCGTTCAGAGGGTTGGCAAAATTGTAACGGATCTAAAGCCTGTATTGATAAAATAGAATCTGATTATCAAAAAAAAGTAAATGACTTAGATTGTAATTAATGTATTGGTTAGTTAGATTGAATATTATTAATTTGAATT
>NCET01000069.1:27815-29674 GCA_002280815.1 Flavobacteriales bacterium 32-34-25
TTATTAATTTGAATTTTAAAAAATGAAAAAAATATTATTGTTAATACTCTTTGTTTCTGGAGTTATAAATGCACAAGAAACGGAATTTACTTTTGATAATACCAAAGGAATGACTGATTTTGTAGTAACTTCGGTAGAAGGAAAAACCGCTCCTGAAATTTATAAAAAAGTTTTAGATTGGATTAAATTAACCTATAAGAACCCAGAAAAGGTAATTCTTTCAACAATTGAAAATGAATATATTCGATTTGAAGGTATAGATAATACATTTTACTCCGTTGGAATTATGGGTAAAAACTATCGAGATGTCAAGTATCAAATAGAAATTTCAGTTAAAGATGGAAAATATAAATTTGATTTAATTAGTATGTATGCTTACTGGCAGTCAACATCAAGATCAAGTGGAGGTTGGAGCGAGGTAACTATTTTTAACGGAAATAGCACAAAGGAATCATTAGAAAAGTCAATTTATAATAAATCGGGAGAATTAAGAGGCTATTATAAATATACACCTGAGGTTGTGATATATTATAATAAATTGAATAAATCTTTATTTGACAGCATTAATACCTCTAGTAAAAATAATGATTGGTAAAATATGATTTATTATAATTATCAAAACGTAAAATGCTGATTGATGTTTTTGGGTATAGTCATTATTAATTGGAAAAGTAGTCGATTTGATATTAAAACCGTTCAGAGATGAGCGGTTTTTTTATTGTGATATACTGCAACAAATTACAAATTTATTGGTATCTGTTCGCGTGTGTTTGATTTGGTCTTTTTACTAAAAACAATTAATAATACGTAAATATGTAACTATCTATTATCCGTGTTTGTAAACCTGATAAATCAAAGTTTTTCAAGTTTTCACAAAAAGTAAAACAATACGCGCGCGTAATGTATCGGTTTTGTAAAGTTTATTCCTATCTGTTCGCGTGCGTATCAATTTGAATAATCAAAACTTTTTTCAAGTTCGCACCTATCTGTTCGCGTGAGTATTTGTACCTTATTTGTACCGTTGTTTTGTAACTTATTGGTTTGTAGTGTTAAATATTTATATTAGAGAGAAATAATATTGAAAACCACTCCAAATCGGGGTGGTTTTTTTTTTTTTTTGTTATAACGGATTGTAAAAGCTCGAGATTTAGTTCTTGGGCTTTTTTTGTTTGTACTAATTTTACCCCTTATCGGATTTATTAGTTTTTTACGGGTTGAGGTGTTATTAAGAAAATTATTATGATTATGTTTGGAAAAAAGTAAGTAATGTTGAAGGTTTTTTTTAATAACGATTACTTTTAAAATTTTATATCTATTTAAGAATGCTAGACCAATCATTTTCAGGTTCCAATTTCAATATAATTTTTCTAAAAGAAAATAGAAAAGGAAATATAAAACAAAGACATTTAAATCCAGCATATTTTGATAAGCATGATGAATTTAATACTGTTTTAAATGAAAAAGTAGTTTTAAAAAAAACTAGAACACTTTCAATTGAAGAATTAGATTCTTTTGCAGAAAAGCTTGGAGCAATAAACAAAGCTAAAGAAGAAATTAGAAACAACTTGTTTTCTGATTATGCTGCTATTGTCAATAATGAAGAAACTCCATTTTGTTTTGAAATTAATTATGATAAACAAAATGAAATTTGCACAACCAAAAAAGATGGAGTTCATTTTTTTGCAATTAAGCAACTTCAACATAATTTAAATAAAACTTTCAAAGTAATTCAGGCTGACAGAAACAAGATAATAAAGCAAATGGAAAAACCGGTCAAATTGACCACCAGTTTCCAGTGTAAATTGACCATCAGTTCCGGAGCAAACTGACCACCACTTTCCAGTTCAAATTGACCACCT
>NCET01000447.1 GCA_002280815.1 Flavobacteriales bacterium 32-34-25
TGGACTATAGTTTTAAGTCTATTTTAAATCCATGAGTATAACAATTAAAAATAGTATTTCAATCCTAGATGCAAAATGGTTTGGAATCCATCCCGAAGCAATAATAGATAACATCTCGATTGATAGCCGCTCCCTGCAAAATAATGAGCATACGCTGTTTTTTGCTTTGATTGGACCTAATAATGATGCGCACCATTATATCAAAGATTTAATTGCAATTGGGGTACAAAACTTTGTGGTGACGCATGTTCCCGAGGATTGCGAGAATCAGGCTAACTTTTTAGTTGTCAAAAATACGTTGGTGGCATTGCAACAATTTGCTGCTTATTACCGCAGTCTTTTCCATTTTCCTATTATTGGTTTAACGGGCAGTAACGGAAAAACAATCGTTAAAGAATGGCTTAATTTCTTGTTGAGCCCGGATTATAATGTGATTCGAAGTCCTAAAAGTTACAATTCGCAGGTGGGCGTTCCGCTTTCGGTGATTGCTATTAACGAAAAACACAATCTGGGAATTTTTGAAGCGGGAATTTCTACCGTTTCAGAAATGGATAAACTGGAGAAAATTATAAAGCCTACTATTGGTGTTCTGACCAATATTGGTTCTTCCCATGATGAGGGTTTTGCTTATTTGGAAGAAAAAATCCAGCAAAAAATGCTGTTGTTTCAGGATGCTGCCGTTTTGATTTACCAAAAAAGCACTCAGATTGAGAAGTATATTTCTGCCCAAACAAAAGCTTTTTCATGGAGTTTTAAAGACGAGAATGCCGATGTTTATGTATTCAAAAAAGAAACCGAAAACAACGAAACAACTCTGTCTTATTTATATCAATCCAATTCGTATCAATTAAAAATTCCTTTCATAGACAAGGCTTCTATAGAAAATGCCATTTCGTCTTTAATGGTGTTGTTGTATTTTAATTACGAAAGCAGCGTAATCCAATCCAGAATGGAAATGCTTTTTCCTGTCGAAATGCGTTTAGAAGTTAAAAACGGAATTAATAATTGCAGTATTATCGATGATAGTTACAGTTCGGATTTTCAGTCGTTGAAAATTGCTTTGGATGTATTGGAAAGTCAGAATCAATTTCAAAAGAAAACGGTAATTCTTTCGGATATTTTTCAAAGTGGTTTTCCTAATGAACAATTGTACGCCAAAGTAGCGCAGTTGATTGTTTCGAACAAAATTAATCGGGTTATCGGAATTGGAGAAACTATTTCGGAGTTTAAAGATCAGTTTTCGAATTGTATTACTTTTAAGAATACCGCAGAGTTTATTTCGAATTTTGAAAAGCTGGATTTCTCCAATGAAAGTATTCTAATAAAAGGAGCGCGTTCGTTTCAGTTTGAGGAAATCGTGACTTTGTTAGAAGAGAAAACGCATGAAACGGTTTTGGAAATTAATCTGAATGCGATAAGTTACAACTTGAATTTCTTTAAATCGAAGTTGAAACCAAAGGTCAAAATCATGTTAATGGTCAAGGCTTTTGGTTATGGAAATGGCGGATTGGAAATAGCCAAATTGTTAGAGCATCACAAAGTTGATTATTTAGGTGTGGCTTTCGCCGATGAAGGAATTTCGTTGAAAAATGGCGGAATCAAATTGCCTATTATGGTGTTGAATCCTGAAAGCACCAGTTTTTCGGCTATTATTCAACATCGTTTAGAACCCGAAATTTACAGTTTGAAAGGATTGCATGCCTTTCTTAAAATTGCAAGACAAAAAAATCTGCAACATTTTCCAATTCATATTAAACTCGATACGGGAATGCACCGTTTGGGTTTTGAAGAAAATACAATTGACGAATTGATTTCGACTTTAAAAGGAAATTCGACAGTAAAAATTCAGAGTATTTTGTCGCACATGGCTACCAGCGATGAGCCGAAACATTATGATTTTGCGCATTCTCAAATTCAGTTGTTTGATAGATTGTCAACTAAAATCAAGAATGAATTAGATGTTAAGCCCATTCGTCATATTTTGAATACTTCGGGAATTAGTAATTTCCCGGACACGCAATTTGATATGGTGCGTTTGGGAATTGGATTGTATGGTGTTTCTAATGATGCGAATGAACAGAAATATTTGGAAAATGTAGGAACATTA
>NCET01000070.1 GCA_002280815.1 Flavobacteriales bacterium 32-34-25
AAAATAATTACGTCTTCCAAATTGTTGCGAAAGCCAACTTGTCATCGGGATTACAATAACGTTTGCAATAGCATAGGCAGTAATTACCCAGGCAACATCCGTTAAAGTGGCTCCAAGGCTTCCCCTCATGTTGGTCAAAGCCACATTGACAATAGTGGTATCTACAATTTCGAGCAAAGCACAAAGTACCGCTGTAATTGTTATGATTACTCTCCTAAAGCCATATTCTACTAAATCGTCGTCTGCTAGTACCATTTTATACTAATTTGATTTATATTTTAGTCTGAAACATTCTGGTATAATGCCGATGTAATATGAAAATAGTACAATGCAATTGGACTATATTGAATATACAATCGGTATTATTTTATATGTACATCTACATCCACATTCATTCCTGGACGCAATAGTTTTACTTTTTCAATGTCGTTGCTTGGATCAATACTGATTTTTACAGGCAAACGTTGGATGGTTTTCACGAAGTTTCCAGTTGCATTGTCTGGAGGCAAAATAGAAAAACGAGATCCTGTTGCTGGAGAAAAAGAAGTTATGGTACCTGTAAATTCATAATCAGGATAAGCATCTACTTTTAAAGCTACTTTTTGACCAGCAATCATTTTGTTCAATTGTGTTTCTTTAAAATTTGCAATAACCCAAGCTTCGTTATTATTGATGATATAAAATAAAGATTGTCCTGGTTGAACTAATTGTCCTGGTTGAATGTCAATTTTAGAAACCTGACCATCAATTGCAGCAGTAATAACCGTATAAGTTAAATTCAATTTAGCCGATTCTAATAAGGCTTGTGCTCTTTTGATATTTGCCGAAGCCACATCCGTTTCTTTTTTAGAAACTTCTGATTTTGCCTGAATAACCGATTTTTGAAAAGCACTCGCTCTTTCTTGTTGTTGTACAATACGTACTTGATTTTCAGCTTCCTGTTTTGCAGCTAAAGCCTGTTCGTATTGTTGTTTTGTAATCGTATGATTTTTATATAAATTGCTGTAACGGTTGAAATCATTGGTTGCTAAACCTAATTTGATTTTAGCAGATTGAATGTTTCCAGATGCTGATTTTACATTAGCATCCGATACCGAAATATTAGCCAGAATACTACCAATATCCGCTTTTGATACTTCAAAATTTCCTTCGGCTGCTGCCAATGCTGCTGTAGCTTCATCAATTTTTAATTGGTAATCTTGTTGATCAATGGTAAATAAAGTATCTCCTTTTTTTACAAAATCATTGTCTTTAATGTAGACCTTTTTTACATAACCCGAAACTCTCGGGATTATTGGTGTCATGTATTTCTCTACCTGAGCATCATCAGTTCCTTCGTGTGATAGAGAGTGAATGTATTTGTAAGAACCATATATAACGCCTAATAGAATTAAAGAACCTATTATAACGATAAATTTTTTGTTTGTTTTTTTCTTTTCCATTTTAGGTATCGATTATATTTTAGAAAGGTTGAAGGTTTGGTTTAGTTGTCCTGTTACAGACAGTAAATTGTAATATTTTTGAATCACATTGGCCTTAGCCACTGCTTTATTAATTTTTGAACTCAGTTGTTCTACATCGGCTTCCAGTAAATCATTAGTGTCTGATAAACCGTTGTCATATTTGTCTTTTAAAATTCTATAGTTTTCAGTAGCTTGTTCTACTGCCTGAGTATAAACTAGATTTTGTTTTACGGCCAAATCATAATCTTCTAATGCTTGTTGTACCTGAATTTTAATGTAATCAGTTAGCATCATTTCAGAGTTTTGTACTTCTTTGGCTTTGCTTTTAGCAACTCTAACTTCGGTTCCGTTTTTAAAAATATCACTTAGGTTGTATGATAATCCAATACCAAAATTCATAGCATTTTGTACCGTTACCACATTTTTTAAATCCAAAGTAGTGTAGCCACCAATAAGCGAAAGAGAAGGATAGTAGCCGCTTCGAGCTACTTTAATATTAGCCAAACTTGCTTTTTCCTGAAAACGAAGCGCTTCTAAATCCTTACGGTTTTCTAATGCTGGATTTTCATCTGTTGGAATGTTATTCATATCAAAAACAGCAAAATCACTTTCCTGAATGTCAATTTTTGTTTTAGGACCCAATTTCAACAAATTGGTTAATTCGTAATTGACTACATTCAAATCGCTTTTCGCTTTATCCAGAGACAATTGTACTTTAGAAAGTTGCAGCTGCGTTTTAAGTAAATCGTTTTTAGGAACAATTTCGTTTTTTTCCAGTTCCGTAAAATCGTTTACACGTTGCTGCGCGCTTTTGTAGTTTTCGTTTAACAATTCAACTGTTTTTTGCGCCTTGTACAAAGTCACAAAATAGTTAATAACTCGCATTGCTGTTTCTTCTTTGGTTTGCAAAGCATTCGCCGTTTCAGCTTGGTATAAATTATCCGAAACCTTGATACTATTAGTCAATTTGAAACCGGAAAAAATGGGTAAAGTGGCATTAATTTGCCCTAAAACCAGTTGGTCTACTTTAGGCGCTTTAGTATCCGATTCGTCTTCGTTGCTGTTACTTTTTAAGTCAATAGAAGCTTTGGTTAGTCGTTGGTATTGCCCTGAAGCTTTCAAGTCAGGATATCGATTGTTTTTCACCGATTGTAATTCGTATTTCTTAGTCGTTACTCTGGCATCGGCTAAGTTAACTTCGTTGCTTTTCTCCCAAGCCAAATGGATGGCTTCGTCAAGAGTCAAACTCTTTTTTTGCTGTGCTTCTATGGAATTTATTGAAACAATATTCCAAAGAGTAGTAAATGATTAGCTTTCATATATTAGAAGTGCTTTTATTGTTTGTTGAATGTGCGTTTTAAGCTTTGTTTGTATATAATTTTCGAATTGTTCGTCGGTTTCTAGATTCAACAGTTTTTTGAAATAGGCTTTATTCATAGTGAAATGAAAAAACGTACCCATTATTGTTGGCGGAATTAGCGGAATGATAATGTCTTTTCTAAAAATTCCTTTGTGTTGCCCCTCGTGAATAATGGTTTCCAATGATTTTAAATTTTTATCCCTTACTTCGTTTAAGACTTTTAATTTGTCCTCTTTCTCTTCAGTTGAAAATTCAAAATGTAAGATTCTGTAAATTCCTTTATTGCATCGAATGCGATTGATGTAGAGTTCAATCATCTTATCAATTTTTTCGACGGGGTCTAAATCTTCAACGGATAGATTTTCTATTTGAATTTTCAAATCAGAAGTTCGATAAATAATCAAAGCTTCTAATAGTTTTTCTTTCGAACCAAAATAATAAGAAACCATCGCTACATTAATCTCGGCTTCCTTCGCTATTGTTCTAATCGAAGTTCCCTCGAATCCATTCTCAGCAAATAGCGTTTCGGCTATTAGTAGAATTTGTACTTGTTTTTCGTTAAAATCAGTTTTCACTTTGATTTGTTTTTAATTACAGTACAAAATTAAACAACTGTTTAAATTAAACAGTTGTTTAATTTTTATTTAACGTAATATTAACACAGTAAAACAGCGTTCATTGAGATGTGTTTTTTCTTGTAAGTGTTTGTTTAGTTGGTATTTACGGTAGTTTTGTTTTTGTTTAAAAGAATCTTAAACATAACAATAGGAAAAACATTAGGCTTTAATTGGGAACGATAAATTGATGTAATATTTGAGTTTTTTCCTTTTTTTGATACCAATCATTATGGACTAATTCGATTTCTTTTACTTCAAATTTTCCAAAATCAGTCATGCGGTTTTTTTCTAATAAGGAAACCAATTTTTCAGTATTAGTAATCGGTTTTCTAAATCGACAAACACTAATGTGAGCCGTAAATAAGGTATAACGGCTATCAATACTTTTTTCAAGGGTAGTATTTTGAAATGCTTTTCGAAGCAAATCCCGGAATGAATTCAAACCATCATTTGATGGGAAACCTTGAATCATAATAGTAGAATTGGAAGCTGTAATTCCATTAAGGTTTATTTCTAAGTTTTTTAAAGCATTCAGGTTTTCCTGAATAATCGAAATATAAGCTTCAGGATTAATTTGGTTTAAACTAAAACCATCATAACAGGAAATGATAGACAAAACGGTAATGTGTAAATCTGAATTGGGATAATAATATTGCGTAGGGTTTTCTTTTTTAAGCTCGTTTAAAAACGACTGAATTTTATTTTTAATGGATTCTGGCGGACGAATAAGTAAAGTAATCCCAAAACGATTGTCATTTTTAGCATCAATTTTAGTATCTATTACATAATTATTGTCCAAAATAGCTTTTGAAGATTCGGTAAATAATTGGTTATAATGAGCAGCTAAATCCATAGAAAATGATTGTGAAATACAAAACTAAGCATTTTTTTAGCTTCAAATTTTATTAAAAATATAAATGCCTTGTTGTGAGTATAATAGATTTTTGATTTCAAAATTGTGAATATCTATTTTGATAATTTGCTGTTTCTTTTGCTCTAAAATCTATCTTTGGCATCCTTAAAAAAAGAAATTATGAGCGCAATTTGGTACGAATGCAAAGTAAAATATAGAAAAACAGACGAAACAGGAAATCAAAAAGTAACAACCGAACCGTATTTGATTGATGCGATATCTTTTACTGAAGCCGAAAGCAGAATTAACGAAGAAATGAAGGCGTATATTAGTGAAGAATTCAAAATTACTAATATCAAAGTGGCTAATTATGCGGAAATTCATCCTTTTGAAAATGCTGATCGTTGGTTTAAATCGAAGATTTCTCTTCTGGCTTATGATGAGGAAAGTGGTAAAGAACGCAAGACTAATTTGTATTTTTTAGTGCAGGCCAATGATGTAAAGGAAGCTTATGATAACACTGTTTCTACAATGAAAGGCACTATGGGCGACTATACGATTCCAGCTATTTCTGAATCGCCTATTATGGATGTTTTTCCATATTTCAGTGGAGATGAAGATGAATTGGAGCAATTAGAAAAGTTTAATGCACTTAAGGCTTCAAAACCAGAAATTGTTGCAGAAGTAGAAGACCACATGGAATTTGTTGAAGAAGTGGAAACGGTATAGTTCTGATTCTGTTTAAAGAAAATCGCAAATTAGAGTGTCAAGAGATACTCTAATTTGCGATTTTTGGTTTTAAAAAAGGAGGACACTAATTACACCAATTGTCACTAATTCTAATAAAATTAAAATCTAATGACACAAATTTCTACCTGCCTTTGGCAGATTCGTGTAATTATATCGGGTGTAATTTGTGTTTATTTGTGTAATTAGTGTACAACTTTTTTTAATGCGAATGCCGATCTAATTTCCCATTTTTTTAGTTGAATAGCACTTTAGAAAGCGTTACGATTCCCGTAATTAAAATTAAAACTAAAACAATCGATTTGAATTGCGCTTCCGAAATGAGTTCTAATATTTTTTTTCCAATAAAAGTACCTGCAATACTCACCACAAGAAGAATGGGAATAAGATACAAATCATGTTTGTGAACATAGCCGTTATAGGCGTAAACAATACTTCTGCTGGAATCAATAGCTAAATCAATAATGGCAGAAGTGGCAATAAAAACTTCCATTTTAAGATTATAAGCCGCCAGAGTCATTCCGCGAATGGCACCTCCTGTACCTAGCAATCCGGCAATTAACCCTGAGAAAGTACCGCCTAAAATTGAATTTGTAGTTGTAGGTTTGATACTCAGGTTTTTGAAAAATAAAAAAACTAAACTAGTTCCAATCAGGAAGATAGCTAGTGCTGTTTCGAGCGTTTTGGGATTAATAAACTGGCTAATAAAAGCCCCGGTAATTACAAATAGTACCGCTGGAATTCCTATGGAAATGACCAGCTTTTTATCAAATCCTTTTCTAAAAAAAGCAATTTTACTAATATTACTCGATACATGAAACAAGGCTGTAATTCCTAATACCGAATGAAAATCTAAAAAATAACTGGCAATAGGAACAAAAAACAGAGAAGAGCCAAATCCGCCCACAGTACCCAGGATTTCGGCCAATAGTGCTAATAGAATGAATAAGGCTAAATTTTCCAATAGTTAAGTTGTTTTATACTTGTTATAATCTGAAAAAGAAACGCTGATTTCATTCCAATTCAACTGATTAATTTCTTAATATCAATTTGCTTGAGAATTTCCCTTTCAGAATGACGTACCAGGACTTTGAATTTTTCATACCAAGGCTTCCAGTCCGCAACGCCCATGTCTCTTGCTAATTCTTGTTCAAAATCGGCAAGTGTGGCATAAGACGATTCAAAAATCAGTCGGTAGCTTTCTCCGGTAAAATCAGTTAAAACTCTATTTCCGGTTGTTTGAGGAAACAATCCGCCCTGGGTGGCCTCATCAATCAAAACTTTGGCTTCTTTATAACGGCCAAATTGCAGATAAAAAATTTCTCGAACGATATACATGAGTACAAAAATTAGGAGTTAAACAAATGTTTTTGTACTTATAAAGTTAAGAAATAATACAATTGATTTTGTTTTTAGTTTGCTGAAAAACAAGAAGTTATTTGGTGTGTAAATAAATCGGATTTTCCACTTTTCGATTACCAACATGAGTGGCTATAAAGCTAATAATGAAAATCTGAAAAGCATGAAAAAGCATGATAGGAAGTAATACAATACCCATTGCACTTGGATTAGGGAAAAGTATTTTTGCAAAAACGGTTCCGTGAACTAACGATTTTTTTGTGCCACAAAATTGGGCTGTAATTTTATCTTCGGTATTAAAACCAAGTTTGTTGCTTATAAAACCAGTAAGGAAATAAACCAAATAAAATAAACTGAAAACCGCTGTTGCAATAATCATAAAATCAAAAGAGTCTATTCCGCTAAATACATTTTCTTCAAAGGAGCTGGCGAAACTTTTGTAGATGATTAATAAGATGATGGATTTGTCAAATAGGGTCAGGTAGCTATTGTGTTTTTGAGCTAAATTGCCCCAATAACGATGTAAAAGCAAACCTAGTATTACTGGAACTACAACTTCAATAATCAATTTGCTATAAATTTCTCCTAAATCATAACTAGCAGCCGTATTGTTCAGAAAGAGTCCCAACCAAAGCGGTGTAACCACAATCCCAATCAAACCCGAAATGCTGGCGTTAAAAATCGCTGCAGGAATGTTTCCTTTGGCCATGGAAACCATAACTACCGATGAAGAAACGGTGGAAGGCAAAGCAGCTAAAAACAAAAAAGCAAGCCAAATATTTTTATCGTATTCAGAATGGATTAAAGGATAAAAACACAGAATAATGACAGGAAATACTAGGAAAGTACAGCTTTGTACTAATAGATGTAATTTCCAGTTTTTTAATCCTGATTTTATTTTTTCGGGACTTAGTTTGAGTCCATAGAAAAAGAAAATCAATGAAACTCCAATACTTCCAATTTTGTCTAACGGAACAGGACTTGATTTGCCTCCCAATTCCGGAAAAAGATAGGCGAAAAGCACTATCACAATTATGGAAAGAACGAATTTATCTATTTTAAATTTCATCATCGACTAGCTTGATTTGTGATTTTATCAAGTTGGCAAAGATAGGAACTTATTAAAAAAGAATAAAAATTGAAGCCTGTTTTAGCAGCTTTTTAACGGTTACAGGAAACCCAAATGAGTTTAATTATTGAATAGTTGTATTTGTAAATTTAACTTTATACGGAAAATTTTCGTCGTTGTCGGGATTGTTGTCCCACACATGGTTTCTGTGTTCAGTAGGAGCTCCTGTTACTACTAACCAGAGTTCTTTAGCATTTTTGGGTATGTTGATGGTAGTAGTCCCTTTTTTTGATTTTTTCATTTTACCATAAATCGGGCTATCATTGTCTGTTATAACCACAAAGCCATAGCGCCATCCTTCAATAGCAGTCCATTGTCCATTTAATCCTTCAAAATCTACAGTTACTTTTGTTCCTGATGCTGGAACTCTAAGTTGTATGGCATTGTAGCCATAAATTTGAGGGATTTGCTTTTCAGCAATTTTATAAAAACCATTATCTGTAACTTCAAGCGTTGTATGGTGTTTGTATTTCTTTTGATCAGCTGCAGGTGCATTTTTAATAAAGGATCTGTTGAAGTTTCCTAAAGGATAATCCCAATTAATATTTTTGCTGGCATATTCAAAAATTTCATTATTTAATTGTTGCTGATTGATACCTGTAATTCTTTTATAAACCTGTAGTGGATGTTCGGGAGTTTTGGCCGCTCGCCATAGTTTTCCTAAAAAATCGATTCCATGTTTTTGTTTCCAAAATTCCATTAAATACATGGATTGGTACCTGTAATCTTCATGCGAAAAATGCTTGTGTACATTTTGTAAAAAATGAGGGATTTCATGAGTAAAACTACTGTTGTTGATTTGCCAGGACATGTATTGGGCACATTGTTCCCAAAACTGACCTACATAATTTTGGTCTCTAAAACCATAATTTCCGTCACAAGCAGTTTGATATTGAAAAGTATGTCCAAACTCATGAGCCAAAGCCGAATCCGTATTTAACGCCCAGGGATTTACCCATAAAGCTCCAATGACATTGTCATATCCAGCTCCTGTGGCAAGCCATTCTTCCTGATAACGAAGGATGATAATCATTCGGTATTGGTCTGTTTTTGACTTTCCTTTTACTACAAATTTCATCGTGTCCCGATAGTAGGAATAATATTTTTCGGCTTTAGTCAATGTCTTTTTTATGTCTACACTAAGTTTTGTATTAGAAACCTTGTCAGGATATGATCCAAATCCTTTTGCCCAAAAGACAATAATATTATCAGAAGAGGCACTTCGTTGATAACTCCATTCACTTTCGTCTGAACTAAAATCATTATTTTTTAATTCTATGGGTATGTAAATTTCTTTTCCTCCAACAGGTTTTTCGGCAAAAGTATATTCGATATTAGCCGGAGTTCTTTTTATAGAGTCCGAAGGAATTTTTGCAGCAGCCAAACAAGAAAAATCTGAGATAATTAAAAATAAAACAAAGAGTTTAAAAAATGGATTTGGTTTCATAAGGGTATTTTGGTTTGGTCTGAAATGTTTTTTAGAACAAATTATAGGATAATAAATCAAAATTATGGGGCATTATTCATTGCAAATTAATTGGTGAGAAATAAGTTTGTCGATAGCTAAGTCGTCAAATTCGTTAATTGAAAAATCAGCAAGTTCAAAGTGTATTTCGGGATTTCCATTTGTAAACGCAATTACGGTCATACCTGCCTTTTTTGCAGCTAACATTCCAGAATGTGAGTCTTCTATCACCAAGCAGTTTTTGGTAGTTACCTTTAGTTTTGCAGCAGTATTTATATAAATTGCAGGATGAGGTTTTCCGTTTTCTTCAAATTCAGCTGATGAAATTATATCAAAGTATGTGGTAATGTCCAGTTTTTCTAGTACTGTTGGAATAATTTTATAAGGAGAATTGGTTGCTAATCCAATTTTGTAATTATTCATTTTAAGTTTTTCAATAAACTCTTTTACGCCATTAATTTTACAATCTTCGGTAGTTATTAATTCCATCACTCTCGAAACGACCATTTGTTCTACTACATCAAAACTTTTATTGGGCCAAGGGAATTTGCTAAACCAAAACTGAGTCACTTCGTTAGTAGTCATTGATTTTGTTATTTCCGAATCTTCGTCAGTTACATTTACACCTAATGAAGAAAAGATTTCGTTTTCAGCTTGTTTCCATAGCTTTTCCGAATCTATAAGTACTCCATCCATGTCAAATATTACTGCTTTTTGTGTCATGTTTCTTGTTGTTTTCTCAGCTGTTTTTTTATGATTTTAAACTTTCTAAAAATACTATAACATTTAGCATTACACAAGGGGAGAAGAATTTTTATTTGATTGAGATGCTTCGTAGAAATTAATACAATAGCATATTTTGTTAACTACTGGATTTTCATTTGTACCGAACTTAGAAAAATTAATAAAAAATTGGCATTTAGAAAAAATATAGTTTTTATTTTTATGTATACGGTTATCGAAGCAGAAAATAGCTTGTAAAGCTTTTTGTTTTGCTACAATAATTTAGGGTTTAGTATTAATTTAATTTTTACAATTATGACAGAAGAATTCACAATCATTGAAAAAGAAAACATAGCTTCTCTAATGTTTCCAGGTACAGATGTTCTGGACGATGATAACGAAATTAAGACAAGAACAAGCGAAATAAATAGAGCTTTATCATTGGGGAATTTGGAGCATTCAAAAATCAAAATTTTCTTTGAAGACAACGAATCCAAAAAGATAGTAAATACTACCGTTTGGGCAGTTACAGATAAGAATGTTATTTTAAAGCAAGGGGTGATGATCCCAATTCACAGAATATTCAAATTATTTTAATGTCACTTCCTGATATAAAGAATAGTATTTTCTTTGTAATAGGAATAGAAAACGGCGCAAGTCTCTTAGGAGTTTGCGCCGTTTTTTATTTGTTTTTTCAACTTACATTTTTGTTAAATAGCCTTTTTTAATTCTTGTGTTTGAGCTTTTATAAATCCCTCTTTGTCTTTTTTTATTTCTTCCAGAATCGCTTTTCTGTCGGCTGGTAATGTAGAATATTTATCTGCCCATAAGTTTATTTCAATCATTAAAGGTAATAAATCAATTCCTTTTAAGGTGAGTTTGTACAGTACTTTTGCCTTGCTATCGGGATGACTTAATTTACTGATGATGCCATTTTCTTCGAGCATTAATAATCGGGCTGCCAGAATATTGGTTGCTATTTTTTCATCTGACTTTAGAAAACCACCATAAGTACATTGTTTAGACATCATTAAATCTCTGATAATAAGCAATGACCATTTGTCTCCCCATACGTCCAGAGAGCAGCTAATAGGACATTCCGATCTTTTTTTTGTAGTTGCCATAAAAAATAATTTATAAAATCACTTGCAAATTGAAAGTTGTTTGTATATTTGTACTTGCAAAACGCAAGCAAATTTACAAATTTTAATTCAGTGTCACAATTAATAGAAAAATAATTTAAAAAATATCAAACATGAAAACAACAGGAAATACCGTTTTTATAAGCGGAGGAAGCGCAGGAATAGGATTAGCAATTGCTAAAAAATTAAGTGCAGCAGGGAACAAAATTATTATCAACGGGCGTAATGAAGAACGTCTACAAAAAGCTTTAAAAGAATTAGACAATGCTGTTGCCATACAAGGTGATTTATCGGTAGAAGCAGATCGAATTCGTATTGCAAAACAATTGAAAGAAGATTATTTTGGTGTCAATATCATCATCAACAATGCCGGAGCCGCTTTTGGATATTTGCTAAGCGAAACTACTAATGCGCACGAAAAAGCAGCTATCGAAATGAATACTAATTATTTTAGTGTGATCCATTTTACTGAATTGATGTTACCGCATTTAATAGGCAAACCAGCAGCAGCGATTATCAACGTTTCTTCAATCGCAGTATTTGGCAGTCATAAATTTTTACCAACCTATGGTGCTACAAAAGCGGCTTTACATAGTTATACTGTTGCTTTAAGAGATACTTATGAAGAAGTGAAAAATGTGCAAATATACGAAGTGTACCCACCATTAGTAAACACAGAATTCTCAGCAGAAATAGGCGGAGCTAACGGAATTCCTGCTTCAGAAGTAGCTGATGAATTGTTTTTGGCATTGGAAAAAAATCAATTTGATGTACCGGTAGGAGATACCAAACAGTTTTTTCAAAAATAATTTTTCTAACATGAAAATTACTTTCTTACATAAATAATAGACGATGAATTTAGAAGGAAAAACAATTTTAATTACGGGAGGTGCTTCGGGGATAGGTCTGGAAGCGGCTAAGCAATTTTTAGCTTTAGGAGCAAAGGTTATCATTACCGGAAGAAATCAGGAGAAGTTAGATGCCGCTAAAAAATTATACCCACAATTGACGGCTATACAAAGCGATGCGGCAAATGCAGATGAAGCCCTCTTACTTTTTGATAAAGTTAAAGCAATGGGCGGCATTGATATTTTATACAATAATGCCGGAGTAGGAGTGCCTCCTCTAAATTTAGGTCTGACCAATGAAAAGCATCTGGAAGGAGCTATTTATGAAATGGATGTAAATTATTTTGGGGTCATTCGGTTGAATAATCTTTTTCTCGATATGTTGAAGTCAAGAAAAGAAAGTGCCATTATTAATACCACTTCTATTTTAAGTTATGTACCTTCATTATTGGAAGCAACTTATTCGGCTTCTAAGACGGCATTGGCATTTTACACTCAATCACTTAGAGAGCATTTAAAGATAACAAACAGCAATGTGAAAGTATTTGAATTACTGCCACCACTGGTTGCTACAGAGATGACTGCAGAAAGAAATGAAAAGAAAATAAGTGCTGAAGAATTGGTAAAAGGCCTAATCGCCGGATTAAAAAAAGACCAGTACACCATTCGTGTAGGAGATACTATAAAGTAGTTTATCTGTTGAATCGTTTTTTTCCAAAGTTTACTTTTGGCTTAATTAATCCAAAGAAAAGCCACCAATTTTTAAAATAATAATTATTCATAAATAAAGAAAAATGAAAGCATTTGTCATTAATAAATACAGCAAAAAAGAAGGTTTACAGCTTGCTAGTGTAGCTATTCCGGAAGTGAAAGAGCATGATGTTTTGGTAGAAGTACATGCTTCGGGTTTGAATCTTTTGGATTCCAAAATAAAGTCGGGAGAATTCAAAATGATTTTACCTTATAAGCTTCCGCTAATTTTAGGACACGATGTGGCAGGCGTGATTACTAAGGTGGGGAAAAAGGTAACAAAGTTTAAAGTAGGAGATGCCGTTTATGCCAGAGTTGCTGATTTTCGCATAGGTACACTTGCCGAATTTATTGCTGTAGATGAAAAGGATGTAGCTTTAAAACCTAAGAATATTTCCATCGAAGAAGCGGCGTCCATTCCATTAGTGGCTTTAACGGCTTGGCAGGCTCTTGTTGAAAATGCAAAGCTCCAAAAAGGACAAAAAGTATTTATTCAGGCAGGTTCGGGTGGTGTGGGAACAATTGCTATTCAGTTAGCAAAACATTTGGGAGCTACTGTAGCTACTACGGCCAGTGAAAAAAGTTTCGAAATGCTTAAAAACCTTGGAGCTGATGTGCTGATTGATTATAAAACACAGGATTTTGAAACGATCCTAAAAGAGTATGATTTAGTATTGAATAGTCAGGATACCAATACATTAGAAAAGTCATTGCGAATTGTAAAACCGGGAGGAAAAGTAATCTCCATTTCGGGACCACCTACAGCTGATTTTGCAAAGGCAATTGGAGCACCTTGGTTTGTCAAAGTCATTTTGTCTCTTATAAGTTCCGGAATTCGTAAAAAAGCGAAAAAACTGGGCGTGAACTATTCTTTTCTTTTTATGAAAGCAGATGGAACACAACTAAGCCAAATTACATCTCTGATCGAATCGGGAGCAATAAAGCCGGTTTTAGATAAAACTTTTCCGTTCGAACAAACAAATGATGCTTTAGCTTATGTTGAAAGTGGTCGTGCCAAAGGAAAAGTAGTGGTTAGAGTGAAGTAAGGTTTTGAGTTATTTATAATTCCAAAAAAATGT
>NCET01000071.1 GCA_002280815.1 Flavobacteriales bacterium 32-34-25
GTCTGGGAAACCAGTAGCCGAGCAGGAAATAGGTTTTGCTTTGTTGCAAGAAGTGGTAGCTTATGCCGAAACTTCAATGTCCAGAAGGAAATTTTTACTGCATTATTTTGGTGAGGAATTCGACAGTGAAACTGGAGAAGGAGCCGATATGGATGACAATGTTAGAAATCCAAAAACAAAAGTAGAAGCTAAGAACGAAGTTGTTCAATTGCTAGAAGTGGTTCGTGATACCAAGCATATTTACAAGTCTAAAGAAATTGTTTTTACGCTGATAGGACGCGTAAATGCTGTTATAAAAGCACATCGTACCGATTCGCAATCCTTTTTTGGTTGTGGCGTAAAGCATGACGAAAAATACTGGATGGCATTGCTGAGACAGGTTTTAGTTGAAGGATTTTTGTCAAAAGATATAGAGACTTACGGCATTGTGAAAATCACTCAAAAAGGATTGGATTTTATTGCAAAACCAAGTTCGTTTATGATGTCTGAAGATCATGAATATAGTGATGCTGAAGATGAAGCAATTGTAACTGCTGCAAAATCGTCGGGCACTGCCGATGAAGCTTTGATGGAAATGTTACGTGATTTGCGTAAAAAAGTAGCTAAGAAATTAGGGGTGCCTCCATTTGTGGTTTTTCAAGAACCTTCGCTGGAAGATATGGCATTGAAATATCCTATTTCTCAAGCGGAATTGATTAATATTCATGGAGTAGGTGAAGGAAAAGCTAAGAAATATGGCGCCGAATTTATCGCTTTAATCAACAGATATGTTGAGGATAATGATATCATTAGACCCGATGATTTGGTGGTTAAATCTACAGGAACCAATTCGGTAAATATATATTATTCAAAATATTGATAGAAAATTATCTTTGGATGATATTGCTAAGGCAAAAGGATTGACAATGGATGCCTTGATTAAAGAAATGGAGCAAATTGTATATGCTGGAACCAAATTGAATATCAAATATTGGATTGATGATATGCTGGATGAAGACCAGCAGGAAGAAATCCATGATTATTTTATGGAATCTAAAACCGATAAAATAGAAGAAGCTTTAAGAGAATTTGAAGGCGATTACGATATCGACGAATTGCGTTTAATGCGTATCAAATTTATAAGTGAAGTAGCGAATTAAAATTAAATTCCAATAAATTAAAATTCCAAATTCCAATGACTTGAGATAAGTTTGGAATTTGGAATTTTTTATTTGGAATTTACTCTGTATACAGTATAGCTCGATGCGGTTTCAACGCATCTCTTACTTGAATCATATTTTCATCGGTAACTACCATAAAGGCTATGGCTTGCATTTCGCCTTGAATTTCAAATCCAGTGATGTTAATTGGAAATTTTTCAATAGCAATGTATTCTTTTAGATGAATTTCGTGATGTTCAGCCGTTTTTGCAGCTGTAGGTCCGCGGAAATCCCAAATCAATTTTATTTTTCTCATGGAGGTTGTTTTGAATTGCAAATGTATAAAATTTTGTCCGCAAAGTATATATTGTATATATTTGTATAAAATTATTTGTCATGAGGAAACTAATTGATATCGATCAAACTACTCTTACGAAATTGAAGTTTATTTCTGTTTTCGAAAATGCAAGTGTAAAGTCGTTAATAGAAACTGCTGTGCAATCTTTTATTAAAAACAAAGAGTTAGAGCGTTTTAATAATTTGACTGATGAGGAAAAAGAAGATTTAGGGATGCTTTTACTAATGCAAGAAGCTGATATAGAAGATACTGTTTCTAGAGATGAGATAATGAAAGCGTTACAGTAATGGAAGTGGTTTTTGCTAGATTGTTTTTAAAAGATCTTCAAAATATTTCTGATAAAAAAATAAAATCTGAAGTTGTTCAAGCTATTGAAGAATTTGAATCGGCCCAAAGTTTGTTGGAGCTATCAAACATAAAAAAAATGCGTGGCTACTCAGAAGCTTATAGATTAAGAATTGGTAAGTACAGATTGGGTTTCTATTGTGACGGACTTACTGTCAAATTAGCAAGATTTGTAAAAAGAGAAACTATCTATAAATTATTCCCTTAAATCTCGCCACTATTTTTAAATTCGAATATAAAATTGAACAATCCAAAAAAAAAATGCCACAAGAACTACTACTGCAAGTAGCGCCAGAGATAGCTGCAAACGAATTGTTGCTTAAAGACTATTTGTCTAAACAAATAAAAGTTACTTCACAAGAAATCCAACATGTTTCTATTTTAAAACGTTCGATTGATGCGCGCCAAAAAGCGATAAAAATCAATTTGAAAGTCCTCATATATTTAAAAGGAGAAGCTTTTCAGGAAAATCTACTAGAATTACCTAATTATCCTAATGTACAAAATGCCCAGGAAGTTATTGTTGTAGGAGCTGGTCCTGCTGGACTTTTTGCTGCTTTGCAATTGATAGAATTGGGTTTGAAACCCATAGTTGTCGAACGAGGAAAAGACGTTCGTGGTCGCCGTCGTGATTTGAAATCCATCAATCGAGACCATATTGTTGACGAAGATTCTAACTACTGTTTTGGTGAAGGTGGAGCAGGAACCTATTCGGATGGAAAATTATACACGCGTTCTAAAAAAAGAGGCGATGTCAATCGGATTTTAGAATTATTAGTTGCTTT
Organism: Flavobacteriales bacterium 32-34-25; assembly: GCA_002280815.1. Lineage (GTDB taxonomy): Bacteria > Bacteroidota > Bacteroidia > Flavobacteriales > Flavobacteriaceae > Flavobacterium. The sequence continues at coordinate 2,628 of NCET01000071.1, forward strand.
TGGTGCCACTCCTGATATTTTGGTAGATGCACATCCGCATATTGGAACTAATAAATTACCAAAGAAGATATTCGTGAGAAAATAAAAGAATGCGGTGGTCAGGTTTTGTTTGAAACCAGAGTAACTGATATTCTGGTGAAAAACAATGAAGTTGAAGGGATTGTAGCCCAAAACGGAGATCGAATTCTTGCTAATAAATTGATTTTGGCTACGGGACATTCGGCGCGCGATATTTTTGAATTATTGGATCGAAAACAAATATTTATAGAGGCAAAACCTTTTGCTTTAGGCGTTAGAGCCGAACACCCTCAGTCTTTAATTGATAGCATTCAGTATAGTTGTGATTATCGTGGCGAATTATTGCCACCTGCACCATACAGTATTGTAAAACAAGTAGGAGGCAGAGGAATGTATTCTTTTTGTATGTGTCCGGGAGGTGTAATAGCTCCTTGCGCTACCAGTCCAGGAGAAGTGGTTACTAATGGTTGGTCTCCATCTAAAAGAGATCAGGCTACCGCTAATTCAGGAATTGTAATCGAATTGAAATTAGAAGATTTTAAACCTTTTGCAAAATTTGGTGCTTTGGCAGGAATGGAATTCCAAAAAAGTTTTGAACAAAAAGCATGGCATTTGGCAGGAGAAACTCAAAGAGTACCTGCTCAAAAAATGATTGATTTTACACAATCTAAAGTTTCGAAAGAAATCCCCAAAACATCTTATGTTCCTGGAACGACTTCGGTAGAATTGGGACAGGTTTTTCCTGGATTTTTAACCCAGATATTGCGTGAAGGTTTTACTGCTTTTGGAAAATCCATGCGTGGATATCTAACAAACGAAGCTGTTCTTCATGCACCAGAATCCAGAACATCATCGCCAGTGCGAATTCCCAGAGATGGAGTTACATTAGAGCATTTGCAAATAAAAGGCTTGTATCCTTGTGGAGAAGGAGCAGGTTATGCGGGCGGAATTATTTCGGCTGCAATTGATGGTGAAAAATGTGCTTTGATGATTGGTGAAGCATTAAATAAAAAGCCTCAAATTATTAGCTAATTCGAGGTCTAGTAAGGATTAGATATTTATGTTTTTATACACGAATTCCACAGATTAACACGAATGTGTTTGGTTGTAATTCCACCAATCTGCCAAAGACATAGGGACTTAGTGTAATTTTGAGTTTTTAGAATTTGTGATAATTCTTGAAATTTGTGTCTTGATCTATTTTTTCTTTTTCAAACGGTCTTTAAAAAACTTTTCAAACTTTTCTAATTTGGGTTGGATTACTAATCTGCAATACGGCTGATTTTTGTTGTATTGGTAGTAATCCTGGTGATAATCTTCGGCTTCATAAAAGTTTTTAAGAGGATCAACTTTTGTAACAATTGGATTGTCGTAAACCTTATTTGCATTCAAAGTATTAATAATATCTTGCGCTGTTTTTCTTTGTTCTTCATTCTTGTAGAAAATTACTGAACGGTATTGTGTACCAACATCAGCCCCTTGACGATTCAATGTTGTTGGGTCATGAACTGTGAAAAACACTTTTAGTATTTCATCTAAGTTGGTAAGATTTTTATCAAAAGTGATTTGTACTACTTCGGCATGACCTGTTTTTCCAGTGCAAACGGCTTCGTAGCTGGGATTGGCTACTTTTCCTCCAGAAAATCCAGAAACTACTGTTTTTACTCCTGTAAGATTTTCGTAAATAGCTTCAATACACCAATAGCAGCCACCTCCAAGAGTGATTGTTTCTAAGTTGGAAGCACTTTTTTTAGAATTATTTTGTCCCATCACTGTTAATGACAGAAAGAGAATAATTAAAAATGAATTTTTCATAATGTTGTTTTGTTTTTGAGAGCAAAAAAAGTTTTTACTACTTATTTTTTGAGTTTAGCTTAATATGTAATATTGTTAATTGTGAAATTGTATTTTGGTTGTTTTACTTGCTGTCTGGAACAAAATCAAGAGCAATAGAATTCATGCAATATCTTTTACCTGTTGGAGGTGGACCATCATCAAAAAGATGTCCTAAATGCCCGCCACATCTTCCGCAAAGTGCTTCGATGCGTTCCATGTTGTAAGAGTAGTCGTTTTTATAGACTACACTTTTTTTGTTTTCTTGTTCAAAAAAACTGGGCCAGCCACAGCTACTTGAAAATTTAGCAGTAGAACGGAATAATAGATTGCCGCAGGAAGCACAATAATACGTTCCTTTTTCATCAGTATTCCAATATTTTCCTGTAAAAGCTCTTTCGGTTTCTGCTTTTCGCATTACCAGATAAACGTCTTCCGGAAGTACTTTCTTCCACTGCGCATCGCTAAGTTTTAGTTTTGTGGTATCGGTATTAGAATAATACGGATTTCCAGGTTTACTAATTTTATTATTAGTTGTTGTTTTTTCTATCTTTTTATATTCTTTGTTTTGTCCGCAAGCGGTAAAAATAAATAAAGGTAATAAAAAGAGCATATTGACAAAAGAATTGGTTTTCATCGTTAATTTTTTTAGGGTTCTTAGTTTATGCTAATTAGTAATCTTTTGGTAAACACAAAGATAGCTGTCAAAACGAGCATTTAATGTTGTTTAGTGTACAATTTAACAGCTATTTATAGTTTGTTTACTTAATTGTATTTACGGTTTTAACACATTTTTGGTTTTATAATGCAATTAGATTAAGGTGTAATGATTTGAAAAGAAACTGAAGCCTACTTCGGAGCTTTGTGGTTTTAAGTTTATAATTTGAAAGAGAACGTTAAAGCATTACTGTTTCCTTATCTTTTTTGTATTTTTGTCTATCTATAAAAAAATATGATAGAAGAAAACGTAATACTAGTTAATGAAAATGATGAGCAAATAGGGCTAATGCCTAAGCTGGAAGCTCATGAAAAAGCGGTATTACACCGTGCCTTTTCGGTTTTTGTGTTGAACAATAAAAACCAATTGATGTTGCAACAACGGGCGCATCATAAATACCATTCTCCAATGTTGTGGACCAATACCTGTTGTAGTCATCAGCGGGAAGGTGAAACCAATCTTCATGCAGGAAATAGAAGATTGATGGAGGAAATGGGATTTCAGACAGAATTAAAAGAATTATTCCATTTTATATACAAAGCACCTTTTGATAACGGATTGACCGAACATGAGTTGGATCACGTAATGATTGGGTATTTTAATGAAAATCCGTTAATCAATCCTGAGGAAGTGGAATCTTGGAAATGGATGGAAATTGAAGCAGTAAAAGAAGATATTCTCATTAATCCGAATGATTATACGGTTTGGTTTAAGATTATTTTTGACGAATTTTATCATTATTTAGAAGCACATAAACTTTAAGAAAAGCTAATTTTTGAATCTAAAATTGGATTATGAGAGTAACAATAAGTAGAAAAGCACATTTTAATGCAGCCCATCGTTTGTATCGAAAAGATTGGACTTTTGAGCAAAATGATGCTGTTTTTGGCAAATGCAATAATCCCAATTTTCACGGTCATAATTATGAATTAATTGTAAGTGTTACTGGAGCAATTGATCCCGAAACAGGTTATGTGATTGATGCTAAAATTTTGGCTGATATTATTAAAGAAGAAGTGGAGGATGCTTTTGATCATAAAAATTTGAATTTGGATGTAGCTGAATTTGAAAACCTAAATCCAACTGCCGAAAATATTGTAGTGGTTATTTGGAACAAAATAAGAAAACGTATTGAGTCTAAATTTGATTTGGAAGTAGTGTTGTATGAAACGCCTCGTAATTTTGTAACTTATAAAGGAGAATAATGGCATTAAAAGTAGGAGATGTAATTCCTAAATTTACCGTCAAAGATACTGCTGGAAATCTTTTTGAAAGCCAATCTATAATTGGTAAAAAAGCAGCTATTATTTATTTTTATCCAAAAGACGATACTTCGCAATGTACGGCTCAGGCCTGTGGGTTTCGTGATAACTACGATGTTTTTCTGAATTTAGGTGTTGAGGTTATCGGAATTAGTTCGGATGATGTTCATTCGCATCAGGAATTTGCTAAAAAATACAACTTGCCTTTTATTTTATTGTCTGATTCGGATAAGGTAATTCGAAATCTTTTTGGTGTACCGTCAAAACTATTTGGTTTGCTTCCGGGTCGGGTGACTTATTTTGTAGACAAACAGGGGATGATTCAAATAGTATTTGATAGTTTGCTAGGTATGAAGCATGTTTCTAAAATGATTGAAAAATTGACTAAATAATCTATAGAATTGAATGAAATGTACTTGTTTTTAGTTGATGATTGGGATTACATTTGTTTCCAATAAATGAAAAATAAAATGATGAAAAATATATATCCATTGCAGTTTACGCCTATTTTGAAAGAGCGAATTTGGGGTGGCGAAAAATTAAAAATAGTTTTAGGAAAGTCTATTGAATCTTCTACAACTGGTGAAAGTTGGGAATTATCTACTGTTGAAGGAGATGTGAGTGTGGTTTCGAACGGAGAGTTAAAAGGACGTTCGTTAATGGAAATTATCGACGAATCTCCAAATGAAATATTAGGAACAGCAGTTTATAAGCAATTCGGAAAGCAATTTCCGTTGCTTTTCAAATATTTAGATGCCCGCGAAGATTTGTCGATACAAGTGCATCCTAATGATGCTTTAGCTAAAGAACGTCATAATTCATTTGGAAAAACAGAAATGTGGTACATTATGCAAGCAGATGATGATGCTCGTATTATTGTAGGCTTCAAAGAAAAATCGAATGCTAATGAGTATGTTGAAAATCTAAAAAATAAAACCTTACTTTCTATTCTGGATGATGTGAAAGTGAAATCAGGAGATGTGTTTTTTTTAGAAACAGGAACAGTTCATGCTATTGGAGCAGGTTTAGTAGTTGCCGAAATTCAGCAAACTTCTGACATCACGTATCGTATTTATGATTTTGACAGAGTAGATGCTCAGGGAAATGGAAGAGAATTGCATATTGATCAGGCTCTGGATGCTATTAATTATGACAAGGTTGATACTTACAAAGAATATACAAAAGAAGTAAATCAATCCAACGTTGTTGTTGATTGTCCTTATTTTACAACTAATTTTGTTCCTTTGGATGGAGAAGTTTCTATTAAAAAATTAGCAGAAACTTTTACCGTTTATATGTGTGTTGAGGGAAGTTTCGAATTGGTTTATAATGGAGAAAAACACCATTACAAAAAAGGTGATACGGTGTTGATTCCAGCGGCAATCGATGCTTTTGTTTTGAACGGAAAAGCTTCTATTTTAGAAATTTACATTTCATAGTAGCTAATAGAAAGTTTATGTGTACTTTTGCAGACGCAAATTAAAATTAAATAAAAATGGCAAACGTTAAGAATTTAAAGAAAGACATCAATTACGTTTTAGGAGATATTATTGAAGCAGTTTACTTGTTTGAAATTTCTACAACAGGACATCCTACTGAGCAAACAAACGCATTAATTGATGAAGCTATTGCTGCTTTTGAAACTTTGATCGTTAAAGTGAATGCTAAAAATGTTGAAAACAAGAAAGCGCATTTCAAACAGATAAATGTAGAATTGGAACAAACTGCTAATCAATTGATTGCTAAAATCAACGATTTGTAGTAAAAAAAAGGGTGAAAAAAGTTTGAAATTATTTTGGAATAACAAAATACAGGCTTATATTTGCACCCGTAATGAGTCGCCAGCGTAGCTCAGTTGGCTAGAGCAGCTGATTTGTAATCAGCAGGTCGTGGGTTCGAGTCCCTCCGCCGGCTCAAAAAAACCATCTATATCTTTTAGATGGTTTTTTATTTGAGTTGATAAACACATTACAAACATATTGAGTCGCCAGCGTAGCTCAGTTGGCTAGAGCAGCTGATTTGTAATCAGCAGGTCGTGGGTTCGAGTCCCTCCGCCGGCTCAAAAAGAAACCATCTAATTTTTTATTAGGTGGTTTTTTGTTTTTATGGGAGTTTTTGAATGAATTTCAAAATTGGAATTTGGTATTTTGAAAAATTGGAATTTAACATAATAAAAATGCCGTCTAAATTTGTTAGACGGCATTTTTATTATGTTTAAAAAGAGAATTATATTTTGATTGGTTTCTCGGCTGTAAATATAAAATAGAAGCCAATTAGAATAAATGGTATACTCAGCCATTGCCCTGTAGAAAGTAATCCTAAGGCGTTTTCAAATCCGCCCTGACTTTCTTTTACTGACTCTACTACCATTCGAACTGAGAATAAAAGTACAAGGAAAAGTCCAAATAAGAAACCTGCTTTCTTTCTGGCTTCGGTTTTCCAATACAAGAAAAATAAGATAGCGAAAACAAATACATAACAAACGGCTTCGTATAACTGAGCTGGATGTTTAACTGGAACCTGAGCTAGTAAATTAGCAAATTTTGGATTGGTTGCTATAGCGGTGTATGCGTCTTTAGGATTTGGAATTTGGGTTGCATTTACGGCATCAGCTTTGCTGAAATAGTCATGAATGAATTTTATTCCAAAAGCAGAATTGGTTTCTTTTCCAACAATTTCTGAATTGAAAAAATTACCCAATCTCACAAAAATGGCTCCGCTTGCAACAGCAATTACCACACGGTCTAAAATCCAAAGTAAGGGTCTTTTTAGGATTTTTTTACTGTAATAATACATGGCAACTATGATGGATATTGCAGCGCCGTGACTGGCTAGGCCTTGGTAACCTGTAAATTCAAATTCAGGAGTGAATCTAAATGGTAAAAAGATTTCAAGTAAATGATTTCTAAAATATTCCCAATCGTAAAAGAAAACGTGTCCTAATCTGGCGCCAATTAATGTGGCTAGTACAGTCCATACAAATAGCGAATCTAGTTTTTCTATGGATTCATTTTCGCGTTCGAAAATGTTTTTCATGATGTACCAGCCCAATCCAAAAGCAACTACAAACATTAGGCTGTAAAATCGAATTACAAAAAAACCTAAATCAATACCTTCGGAGGGATTCCATACAATATTTAAAGCTTGTGTCATGTATTTGTGTTTTTATAATTGTAAAAATAAATATTTAAAGTAAAACCAGTACTAATTAAAGGTTAATGTTTATGATCGCATTTTTTTTCAGGAACTGGATCATAGCCGCTTTTGCCCCAAGGATGACAGCTAAGAATTCTTTTTATTCCCAAATAGCCTCCGTAAAATAAACCATGAATTTTTAATGCTTCAATCATATAGGCAGAGCAAGTGGGTGTGAATCTACAAGCAGCAGGCATTAATGGTGAGATTACCAATTGGTAGAATCGCACCAATACAATAAACGGGAATGTGATAATTTTTGAAAACATTTTAACGATTTATAGAATGATTTTGGTATTCATAAAGAAAAATATTTTCAATAGTTTTTATCGAAATTTAGATACTAAAACTTGTTCCTTCTTTGCTGTCTTTTAGTTGGATTCCTAAAGCAAGCAATTGATCTCTGATATGATCTGACATGGCGAAATCTTTATCGGCACGTGCTTTGTTTCGCATACCAATTAGCATATTAATAGTTCCTTCTAGTTTATCATTGCTGCTATCGGCTGATTTTTGATTTTCAAGACCAAGAACATCATACACAAATGAATTCATTGTTGTGGCAAGAATTTCCAGATCGGCTGCGTTAATAGTTTCTTTGTTTTCTTTTAGCAAATTGATAAAACGTACCCCTTCAAATAATTGTGCAATTAAAATAGGTGTGTTGAAATCATCATTCATTGCATCGTAACAAAGCTGCTTCCAGCTAGCAATATCTATACTGCTGTTTGGACTAACGCTGATTTGATTTAAAGAATCTACCGCTTCCATTAATCTTTTGTATCCTTTTTCGGCAGCGACAATAGCCTCGTCCGAAAAATCAAGAATACTTCTATAATGTGCTTGTAGCATGAAAAAACGTGCTACTGAAGCAGGAAAAGCTTTACTAAGAATAGTGTTTTTTCCAGATAGAATTTCTCCCGGTAAAATGTTATTTCCAGTTGATTTTGCCATTTTTTTACCATTCAAAGTAAGCATGTTGGCGTGCATCCAATAATTTACAGGAGTTTGTCCAGTGCAAGCTTCGTTTTGAGCAATTTCGCATTCGTGATGCGGGAATTTTAAATCCATTCCGCCTCCGTGAATGTCGAAATGATTACCAAGATATTTGGTACTCATGGCTGTACATTCTAAATGCCATCCAGGAAAACCGTCGCTCCATGGTGAAGGCCAACGCATGATGTGTTGTGGTTCGGCTTTTTTCCATAAAGCAAAATCTTGTGGATTTCTTTTGTCTGATTGTCCGTCAAGATCTCTGGTGTTAGCAAGCATGTCTTCAATATTGCGACCGCTTAATTTTCCGTAATGATTGGTTTTGTTGAATTTTACCACATCAAAATAAACCGATCCATTGGCTTCGTAACCAATTCCAGAATCGATTATTTTTTTTATAATTTCAATTTGCTCAATAATATGACCAGTTGCGGTAGGTTCTATACTTGGAGGTAAAAAGTTGAAAGCTTTTAGAATTTCATGAAAATCCACCGTATAACGCTGTACAACTTCCATAGGTTCTAATTGCTCTAAGCGTGCTTTTTTTGCAATTTTATCTTCTCCTTCATCCACATCATCCACAATGTGTCCTACATCGGTAATGTTTCTAACATATCTTACTTTGTAACCTAAATGAATGAAATATCGAAAAATCACATCAAAAGACATGAAGGTTCTTAGGTTTCCAAGATGTACATTACTGTAAACGGTTGGTCCGCAAACATACATTCCAATGCTACCTTCGTTTATAGGTACAAAAGTTTCTTTTTCTCCTGAGAGTGAATTGTATATTTTTAGTTGTTGAGTATTGTAAATTGACATGTTTTGTTTTTTTGGGAGCTGTTTTGCTTCGCTTGTGTTTTTCTTATCGAAGATTTAAATTACGGAGTTTTTGAATTCAAAAACGAAGTCTGTTTTAGAATTTAGTCTCTAATTTGATATAGTCTAAAAATTCTCTTCTTGCTTGATTTTCTTTGAATTTTCCTCCAAATTCAGATGTTACGGTGCTGCTTTCGATATCGCTAACTCCTCTTGAATTTACACAAAGGTGCTTAGCATCAATAACGCAGGCTACATCTTCGGTTCCTAAAGCTCTTTGTAATTCCTGAACAATTTGCATGGTAAGACGTTCTTGAACTTGAGGTCTTTTAGAATAATATTCTACAATACGATTCATTTTTGATAAACCAATTACAGTTCCGTTAGAAATATAAGCCACATGAGCTCTACCGATAATTGGTAATAAATGGTGTTCGCAAGTAGAATAAACAATAATGTTTTTTTCGACTAACATTTCACCGTATTTGTAGTTGTTGTCAAAAGTAGAGGCTTTTGGTTTTTTAGCGGGATTTAATCCGCCAAAAATTTCCTTTACAAACATTTTGGCTACACGATTAGGTGTGCCTTTTAAGCTATCGTCGGTTAAGTCCATTCCTAAAGTTAAAAGAATGTTTTCGACGTCTTTTTTTATTCTATCAATTTTTTCATCATCCGAAATTGCGAAAGCATCGTCACGCAGAGGATTTTTTGCACTTGAACCAATATGATTATCTCCTATTTCGTCGTGCAGGTCTTCGTTTTGTATCATTAAATACTACTATTATAGTGGGTGTATATTTTTAAGGCTGTAAAGATAATTAATATAAACTAAAGAATTTCTATAGCTTTTGATAAAAAAATAGTTCTTTTTGATGAAGACAATAACTTTAAATAGGTTATTGTCTTTGTTTATGGGTTTTAAAAGAAATCTAAATTCTTATCTTGCGTTGTAAGTTGCTATTGCATCTTTCAATATATGAACGGCTTTTGTTAAGTCTTCTTTATTAAGTACATAAGCAATACGCACCTGATTTAATCCCATTCCAGGAGTCGAATAAAATCCTGCCGCGGGAGCTACCATAACCGTTTCGCCATTTAAATTATAGCTTTCTAAAAGCCATTGCGCAAAGGTTTCAGTATTGTCTACTGGAAGTTCAGCAATGCAATAAAAGGCTGCTTTAGGCGGAGTAACTTTTACACCTTCAATTTTATGTAATTCAGAAATCAAAGTGTTTCTTCTTTCTTTGTACTCTTTAATTACTTCGTCAAAATAACTTTGTGGCGTGTCAACAGCAGCTTCGCAAGCAATTTGTTCAATTGTAGGCGGACATAAACGCGCTTGCGCAAATTTCATTGCAGCAGCAATAACTTCCTTGTTTTTAGTAACCATGCAACCAATTCGAGCTCCGCACATACTGTAACGCTTAGAAACCGAATCAATCATAATTACATTTTGCTCCAAACCAATAAGATTCATCACCGAATAGTGAATGTCTTTTTCGTCATATATAAATTCGCGATAGACTTCGTCAGCAATTAAAAACAAATCGTGTTTTTTTACCAATTCTCCCAGTTGTTGAATTTCGGATTCAGAATACAAGTTTCCTGTTGGATTACTTGGATTACAAATTAATATCGCCTTAGTTTTTGGTGTAATTAATTTTTCGAAAGCCTCAATCGAAGGCAATGTAAAACCACTTTCAAAACTTGAGTTTACTGGAATTACCGTAGCACTTGATTCTTCAGAAAAAGCATGATAATTAGCATAAAAAGGTTCAGGAATAATGATTTCATCTCCTGGATCCATGATGCTTCCTAGTGCAAATAACAAAGCTTCAGAACCACCAGTAGTGATCATAATATCAGTATAGTCCACTCTTACATTTTGATTGGTGTAAAACTGGGCTAATTTTTTTCGGTAACTTTCATAACCAGCTGATGGTCCATATTCGATAATATCCATATCGATATTCTTAATGGCTTGAATGGCTATTTCTGGACTTTTTATATCAGGTTGACCTATGTTTAAGTGATACACTTTTAGGCCTTTTTTGTTAGCTATGTCAGCAAATGGAGCCAATTTTCGAATTGGCGATTCAGGCATTCTACGGCCTCTTATTGAAATCTCAGGCATGTTAATAAAAATTTGGTACAAATTTGCGATTTTTTTTTCGAACTAGCCTACCGATAGTTTTACTATTTGATAATATATCGATTTAAAAGCAAGATTTTTATTAATTTTATATAAACTGTCAATCATGAAAAAAATTATACTGTTTTTTTGTCTCTTTAGTTTTGCGATTCCTGTTCTTTCGCAAGAGGGATTTGAATTTGTTAACACAAAAAGCAGTAAGATTAGAGTTCCCTTTAAATTGATTAATAATTTGGTTTTTATTCCGGTTAAAGTAAATGGTGTTGAGTTTTTGTTTTTGTTAGATTCCGGGGTTAGAGAGACTATTTTATTTGGTTTTGATGATGCCAATGAGGTAAATCTCAATCATGTGGAGAAAATTGATTTTAAAGGTTTAGGCAGGAGTGAAACGGTTGAAGGTTTTAAATCTTCGGGAAATGTTTTGACTATTGGAAAAAAAGAATCCAGAAATCATTTGTTGTATCTAATTTTAGATCCATCGTTCAACTTGTCTAGTTTTGTTGGTGTTTCAGTAAATGGAATTGTTGGTTCGGCAGCTTTTAAGAATTATTTAGTCGAAATTGATTATGCTAAGAAAGTGGTTAATTTCTATAAACCCAATTCAAAATTTCATAAGACAATTGAGAAAAAATATACCAAAGTTCCAATTATAATAGAAAAAGGAAAGCCTTATGTCAACTCAACCGTTAGGGTGAATACTACTGATGTTTTAGTAAAACTTCTTATTGATACTGGAAATAGTGATGCTGTTTGGCTTTTTGATAAGCTTTCGGATAAATTAGAGTTGCCCGAGAAATATTTTGAGGATTATTTAGGGCAAAGTATCAGTGGGGCTGTGGTTGGGAAAAGGGCTCGAATTTCTCAATTTTCTATTGCTGGTTATAAGTTTGATTCGCCTGTTGTTGCTTATCCAGATTCTATTTCGTCAAAAATTATCAGTTTGCGATCAGGACGTTTGGGGTCTTTAGGAGGTGAAATTTTAAAACGATTTTCCGTTGTTTTTGATTATACGAATGGGCAGCTGTTTTTGAAGAAAAATAAATTGTTTAAATCATCTTTTACTTATAATAAAAGTGGGGTTGAAATTTGGCATACAGGATCAGAATTAGTCAAAAAAATGATTGCTGTTCCTGATCATAATTCGGTTATTGTTAGTGTAGATGATAGAAAGCCAGATCCTAAAACTGCTAATTTTAAATACAGAGTAGAGTTGAAACCCATTTATGAGATAGGCCATGTTAGAGAAAATTCTTCCGCATACAAGAGTGGACTGCGACCTGCTGATATTCTAGTGGCTATAGATGGAAAACCAGCTTACGAATATTCGTTGCAAGAAATCAATTCGTTTTTGTGGTCTGAAGACGAAATTTGGATAGAGCTAAAAATTCGAAGAGAAGGTAAGGAGATGCGTTTTAAATTTCAATTGTTGAATGTTTTATAAAAAAAATGCTTCTCGAAAAAGAAGCATTTTTAATGAAATTTAAGAACCCACCTCGCCTTTTATTTTTAAAGGAATTCTGCCATCATCATAATTTATGGCGTTAGATTCTACAGTAATCGTTTTTCTAATTGGTCCAGGAACCATATTGTATTTAATGTCAATTTTACTAGATTTCCCAGGTTGAACTGTTTCATTTTGTTTTGATAAAATGGTACAGCTTGTTGTGGATTGAATCGAGTAAATAATTAATGGTGCATCGCCAGTATTAGTGTATTCAAATGAGCGTATACCATTATCGTTCTTTTTGTTAATTGTACCATAATCGATGGTGTTGTTTTTAGCCTTGAATTCTATTTTAGCTCCCTTTTGAGCAAATCCAATACTGCTAAATAATAAGATTGCTATAAATGTTGCAATTTTTTTCATTGTAATAAATCTAATGTAAAGTAAATATACTTTGTTTTAATTAGTACACAAATTTTTATTTCCCTTTTTATAGTGTACTTTATTATTTACTTTTGTTCCCGATATAAATTACAAAAATCAGACCAAAGCATAATTTTGGTTTTTAACGGTTACTTTTTATGGCAATTCCCGCACAATTTGACGCTAAAACAATAGAGCAAAAATGGTATGACTACTGGATGAAAAACAACTATTTTCACTCAGAACCCGACCATAGAACACCTTATACCATTGTTATTCCTCCACCTAACGTCACAGGAGTCTTGCACATGGGACACATGTTGAACAACACGATTCAGGATGTTTTAATTCGTCGTGCACGTTTAAAAGGTTTCAACGCTTGCTGGGTTCCTGGAACGGATCACGCATCAATTGCTACAGAAGCTAAAGTGGTAGCCAAATTAAAAGCCGAAGGAATCAATAAAAACGATTTGACTCGTGAAGAATTCCTTGCACACGCTTGGGAATGGACTGATAAATATGGTGGCGTAATTTTAGAGCAACTTAAAAAATTAGGAGCTTCTTGCGATTGGGAAAGAACCAAATTTACTATGGATCCTGATATGTCGGCATCTGTAATTAAATCTTTTGTCGATTTATACAACAAAGGTTTGATTTACCGTGGCTACCGAATGGTAAACTGGGATCCGGAAGCTAAAACCACTTTGTCTGACGAAGAAGTTATTTATGAAGAACAAAACGGAAAATTATTTTTCTTAAAATATAAAATCGAAGGTTCTGAGGAATTTTTGACTGTTGCTACAACGCGTCCTGAAACTATTTTTGGGGATACTGCTATTTGTATCAATCCAAATGATGAGCGTTTTACTCATTTGAAAGGTAAAAAAGCTATTGTCCCAATTTGTGGTCGCGTAATTCCGATTATCGAAGATGAATATGTAGATGTAGAATTCGGAACAGGATGTTTAAAAGTGACTCCTGCTCACGACATGAACGATAAGACTTTAGGAGAAAAACACAATCTTGAAATCGTTGATATTTTTAATGAAGATGCTACACTAAATAGTTTCGGATTGCATTATCAGGGAAAAGATCGTTTTGTGGTTCGTACTGAAATTGCAAAAGAATTAGAAGAAAATGGCGCTTTGGCGAAGACCGAAATCCATTTGAATAAAGTGGGAACATCTGAAAGAACTAAAGCTGTAATCGAACCAAGATTATCAGATCAGTGGTTTTTGAAAATGGAAGATTTAGTAAAACCGGCAATAAAATCGGTTTTAGAAGATGGAGATATTAAATTACATCCCGCTCGTTTTAATAATACCTATGCGCATTGGTTAAACAATATCCGTGATTGGAATATTTCTCGTCAGTTATGGTGGGGACAACAAATCCCGGCCTATTATTACGGAGATGGAAAAGAAGATTTTGTAGTTGCTGAAAACATAGAAGAGGCTTTGGCTTTAGCCAAAGAAAAAACTTCAAACTCCCAACTTCAAGCTTCCGACTTAAAACAGGACGTTGATGCTTTAGATACTTGGTTCTCTTCTTGGCTATGGCCAATGTCCGTTTTTGGTGGAATTATGGATCCTGAAAGTGCCGATTTTAAATATTATTATCCAACAAACGACTTGGTAACAGGTCCGGACATTTTGTTTTTCTGGGTTGCCAGAATGATTATTGCAGGTTACGAATATGCGGGTGAAAAACCATTTACAAACGTATATTTAACCGGTTTAGTTCGTGACAAACAACGTCGAAAAATGTCTAAATCATTAGGAAACTCTCCTGATCCTTTAGATTTGATTGAGAAATTTGGAGCTGATGGTGTTCGTGTAGGATTGTTGTTGAGTGCTTCTGCAGGAAACGATATTATGTTTGATGAAGAATTATGTAATCAAGGAAAAGGATTTTCGAATAAAATTTGGAATGCCTTCAAATTGATTAAAGGTTGGGAAGTTTCAGAAACTATTCCACAACCGGAATCATCAAAAGTAGCCATCGAATGGTACGAAGCGAAGTTGCAACAAACCTTGGTGGATATCGAAGATAATTTCGAGAAATATAGAATTTCCGATTCATTAATGGCGATTTACAAATTGGTTTGGGATGATTTCTGTTCTTGGTTTTTAGAAATGATTAAACCTGCGTACCAACAGCCAATTGACAGCGTAACTTTTGCGAAAGCGATAGAAATGTTAGAAAGCAATTTGAAATTGTTACATCCATTTATGCCGTTTTTAACGGAGGAAATTTGGCATTTAATTGCTGACAGAACGGCTGAAGAAGCTTTAATTGTTTCGACTTGGCCAGAATTAAAACCGTTTAATGCAAGTTTGATAACTGATTTTGAAAATACAATCGAAGTAATTTCAGGAATTAGAACGATTAGAAAAGATAAAAACATTCCGTTTAAAGATGCTATCGAATTGAAAGCAATAAATAGTGAGAACATCTCGACCTATTTTGATTCAATCGTAACGAAATTAGGTAATATTTCAGCCTTCGAATATGTTTCGGATAAAGTAGACGGAGCTTTGTCTTTCCGTGTAAAATCAAATGAATATTTCATTCCTATTTCAGGAAATATCGATGTTGAAGCGGAGATTAAGAAATTAGATGAAGAATTAAAATATACGCAAGGTTTCTTAAAGTCAGTTCAGGCAAAATTATCAAACGAAAAATTTGTTAATGGAGCACCAGAAAAAGTTTTGGCTAACGAAAAACAAAAAGAAGCAGATGCTTTAGCAAAAATTGCGACACTAGAGCAGAGTTTGATGAGTTTGAAATAATTGTTATTTTAGATGTATAATTCAAGCCAAAGTGAAATTAGTTTTACTTTGGCTTGTTTTTTTAATATGATTAAAACTGTTAAAAATAGTTTTCTTCTCTTTTTTCATGTTTAATTATGCGTTTTGGCGAAGAAATTTACAGATAAACTATTTTAAGATTTCCTTAACATTTCGGTCTTTTAATTAAAATTAACTTTGAGAAACAAAATGTTAAAATGTTGTTTTTTAATTGATTGGATATTTTTTGTTGAGGCTTTCTTTTTGTCCAAAAAGTGTTTTTTCAATTCGTTTTCAAGTTCCCCAAGCTTGATTTTTTAACCTATTATTGTGTCGATTTTTAGAGTTATTATTTTTTTAAAGGCATATTGGTTAAACAAAAAAGATTTTTTTAATTACCATCAATTGACTGTAGACTTCATAAGTTTTTGAAGATTGTTTTTACAAGTTTTTCATTCCCCATATTGAAAACACTTGTTTTTAACCGACTCTCTTTAGGTTTTTTTAGACTATTTTTCACAAATAGATTTTAGGTTGTTGATAAGGATGGAGGCCTATCCTTTGATAGAAGCTGAACTTCATAAATGTTTATGGAGGTGTTTTGTTGTTTTTTTCTCTCAGAATAAGTTTTCCCAAGTTTTTCAATTTTTTGCCTAAGTAATTATATGATGTAAAAATACTTTAAATCATGAAGATAAGAGTTCGTAAATAAGAAGTGCTCAAATAGAAATTTGAATCATGAGTTGTTGTGTTTTTATACCAATTGAAAGAAGGGACCGTAAGAACAGTACTATTTTTTTTAAGAAGTTTTCACTTAAAACTTTAATAGTAAATTAAATTTTAAGGTTATGAAAAGCATTATTCTTTCCAATTTTCATCCCATTCTAGTTGGTAAATTATTTGAGCAGGAAAAGCTTAATCAATACACTAAATTTTTATATTATCATTTTCAGAATATGCCAAAGTTAGAAAGTATTGGAAGTTCTGATAAGATAGAGGATGAAATAGTGGGTTTTGAGTTTATATCTGATCAGGTTGATAAGTATGCTGTCTCATCTGAAAGTATTAATAAAAGGCAGATTATCGTTTTTGAGGGAGTTAAGGATTTTATTGAAAATATAATGCAGGTTAGCTCTCCTTTAGATTATCATTTTCCTGATGGATTTGAGGTAAAGGAAGGGAAAACTTTTGGTCCAAAAATAGAAGTTAGAATGGAGTGGTTTAAAAGTAAAATGGGTTATGTATTTGATCAATTTTATTTAAAAACGAACAGTAGTCCTGAAAATTTAATACATGTTACTTGTTCGGGCTATTCCTCTCCGAGTGTTGCTCAAGAAGCAGTAATTGAAAGAAATTGGAATAGTGTTCAGGTTACACATTCGTATCACATGGGATGTTATGGCGCTTTTCCAGCCATTCGTACAGGCAGTAGCCTTATAGCAGCCAGTTTAAATAACGGACGAGTAGATGTTGTTCACACCGAATTGTTATCAGCGCATTTGAATTTAACCGAATTTTCTCCTGCAAATACTATGATTTGTTCACTTTTTGCAGATGGTTTTATTGGTTACTCTTTATATGAAGAAAAATCATTTATGAGTGATGATTCTATTCCAGAAAAAAAAGGTTTACGAATTCTTGCTTCTCATGAAGTCATTATTCCTGATTCATTAGAAGATATGTCTTGGGATTTAGGAGAGTATAATTTTTTAATGACACTTTCTAAAAGAGTTCCTGTTTTTATTCGTAAAAATATCAAATCTTTTTTGACAACACTTTGTGAAAAATGTGGTGTTTCTCTTGAAGAACAGCGATCCAAAATGTATTTTGCGATACATCCCGGAGGGCCTAAAATTATTGATTATGTAGTGAATGAAATTGGGATTTCATCTGAACAAGCACGTTGGTCTTATGAAGTATTGCGTGAACATGGAAATATGTCTTCTGCAACAATACCTTATATTTTAGGTGAAATTATAAATGATTCTACTATCAAATCAGGGACTAAAGTTGTAGCAATGGCATTTGGGCCAGGTCTTACAGCTACCTCTTTGTTGTTAGAAAAAATATGATTTTAATGATTTTTTGCCAATAATAGTTTAAGTAGATGGATTGTTATTTTTAATAATTGAGTCTATTGCGATGGTGAACTTCAATATTTTTTATTTGAAGTTGCTCATATAACTGCTAAGTTATTTTTGTTTATCAATGAACTTTCAGTTTTTATTCGTTTTTTAAATTTGAATTAATCTCTTAAATTATTGTTTGAATTAAATTTTACGCTTCTTACATTATTTTTAAAAGAATCAGTATTGCTCCCCACAATAGAATGTCTTTTTGCTGATGGCATACTTCATAAGTGTTTATGACGGTTATTTTTCTGCAAGTTATCACCCCCAAGTTTGATAACAATTTAAAACCTTACTTCTAATAGACTTAGTTTTGTAAAACTTTAATTTGTTTTTATGACGTTTAGTTATACAAATGAATATTTCATTGAATATTCTTAATTGAAAGAAGTGTTTCTTCTTTAGATGTTTGGATAATTTTCTTCCCAAATCTGGAAAATTTAGTGGTTTCCTACTTCTGTAAAGTGATTAATAATACCTCAAATTATTTTGATATTTTTTGGAGGTATTACGAATTGTTTTTTACTTCTAATTCTATTTGCCGTAAATGATGGTAGACTTTAAAACGACGTTTTGAAGATGTTTTTTATGATAGTTACCCCCAAGTCTCAATTAATACCTATTTAAAATAATTTATGACACAAAAATACTATTATCATGAAAAAAAATATTTTTTATACGATGCAAAGTGCAGAAATGTATTTTCTCACTTTTCTCACTTGGTGTAAGGCAATTTTATTAAAGATGTATTTGGAGAATGTTGTAATTAAGAGGTTTCTTTATTATAACATACTTTTATTTATGTCTTTGTTTTTTACAGCCAATTTATTTGGACAGGATGTAGGTTCATCTGCTGTTAAAGGGAATTTTGGTATTGATGGGGATGCGTATGCTAACCGATTACAATTTCCTAATGTTGAGGTTCCACCTGTAGATCTTCCTGATGCATCAGGGACTGATGATTGGTTTTTAAATACTAATCTATGGAGTGGAAATGGCAAGGGAGTTATTGACCAGTTGGGTTTAAATCCAGCTTCAGATCCTATACCTAATCCAATGACTAATACCTCTTTTGAGCTTAGACAATCTATATTTGCA
>NCET01000448.1 GCA_002280815.1 Flavobacteriales bacterium 32-34-25
ATGTTTAGATTTCGAACTACAATATCTTTAGAAAGATAGGTGTGAACAGTCCAAAACGGACTATTAGTAATAGAAATGCCGTCCAGTAAAATGTTTTCACTTCTATTAAACTGAATAAATTGCGGACGAAGATTTGCCGTATCATTTACCATAACGCGTTGTTCAACTGGAACATTTTGACCTGCTAAATTGTACAGTCTTTTTAGACTATTCATGTGACCTGCTGGACGCCCCGCCCATTTTTTCCAAAAATCCATTTTTGCTTTTATTCCGCCTTCGCCAGTAATGGCTACGTTTTTACATTTGTAGGCATAAATTAAAGGCGAATAATTGTAGCATTCTAATCCTTCCCAGCTAGAATGTACAGCAGGTAAATAATCGTTTGGATTGTCTGAGAAAAGCAACAAAGCGCCTTTGTTTAAATGTAAATTGACATTGCTTTTAAAATGAATTTTTCCAGTTAGCCATTCTCCTTCCGGAACAACAACAATTCCGCCTCCCGCTTTGTTTGCCTGGTCAATAGCTTTTGCAATAGCTTGCGTTGTTTTGTCCTGGTCTCCTTTGATAGCACCAAAATCAGTGATGATTAGCTTTTTGCATTGGCTAAAATCAGGAGTTTTAATCTTAGTAGTTCCAAATGGAGCCTTAATTTTAGTTTCTTTTTGGGTTACTTTCGGTGGATCAACACAGAATAAAATTTTTCATTAATAGGTAATTTAGGTTGATTATATAAAAACTGAAATAATCCAGTTTGCTTTTAATTGTTTTTCATTTTTTTGATGGAGCAAGCAAATATATAAAAGACATTAAAGAAAAGTATCCTGTTTAAATGCAGACAGCTCGTTTAAATTACTTTAAACGAGCTGTCTTTTTATGTTTTTGAATTAAATTTAAGAAGCAGGTTCTAATTGCGTACTTACTGCAATTCTATTCCAGGCATTGATGGTAACGACTGCCATTATAATTTGTGCAATTTGGTTTTTATCGAAAAATTGTTCTGCTTTTTTATAGGTTTCATCAGATAAACCTTTGTTTGAAATTAACGTGATTTCTTCTGTTATGGCTAAGATTGCTTTTTCTTCTTCCGAAAACAATTGGGTTTCGTGCCAGGCATTTAATAGAAAAATACGTTGGGTTGTTTCGCCATATTTAAGGGCATCTTTGGTATGCATATCGATACAAAAAGCACATCCGTTTATTTGTGAAGCACGAATTTTAATTAATTCTTTTTGGATTTTTGATAACTGAATAGTTCCTAGATAATTTTCTAGTGCATACATAGCTTTAAAGGCTTGAGGTTCTGTTTCGTTGATGTTTACTCGCTTGTTCATAGTTTTATATTTTAATAAAGCAAAGTTCAGCAATAAGAAACAGTAAAAACTTAAACTGGTTTAAGAACGCTTTTTTTTCCTGATTTCGCTTAAATATTCAGGGGAGAATCCCAGAAAAGAAGCAATGAGGTATTGAGGAATGCGTTGCACAAATTTGGGTTGGTTTTTGCAAAGTTGCTCGTAAAATTCTTCTTTGGTAAAATCATATAAATATTTTATTCTCATTTGCGAAACAGCATAAGCTCTTTGGTAAATAAATCTAAAATAGCGTTCCATTTTAGGAATTTTTTCTAATAATTGGTCTTGGTCTTCTCGATCTAAAATTAGTATTTTTGAGTTTTCTACAGCTTGAATATAAAAGGGAGTTGCTAATCGATGTTCGTATGCAATGTTGTCTGTAATCCACCAGTTTTCTATAGCAAATTCAGTGGTTTGTTCGACTCCTTTGTCGTTGATGAAAAATTTTCTCAAACAACCTTCAACAACAAAAAAATGAGATTTACATAATGCACCTTCAATAAGTAAATTTTCTTTTTTTCTAACAGTTGCCGTTTTAAAAAAAGCAGATATGGTATCAAAATCTTCTTCGTTTATTTCGATAAACTTCTCTAAATGTTTTTTTAAAAATTTCTGACATATTTATTAACGGAGATATTTATTAGAAGTTTAAACACAGCAATGTTCAAATTTAAGTATAAAAAATATATTTTCAATGGCACTTTTGTTTAAAATCCTACTATTTTTCTGATTATAATTAAGTATATTTATCATGTAAATATATTGGTATATACTTAATCGAATGAAAGAAAAACTACCTACACATGAAGATTTATTGGCTAAGATAAATATTCAAGAACAGAAAATGAATAAAGTGAAACGATTGTATCTTTTTATAAGTCGTATCAATCAAATAATTGTTCGTGCTCAGGATAGAAATCAGCTTTTTAAAGAAGTTTGCAATATTGCCGTTGAAATAGGAGGCTTTCAAATGGCCTGGATTGGTTTGATTGATCTGGAAACTAAAGAGGTGCTTCCTGTGAGCGTGGGAGGTGACCATCAGGATTATTTGTCGATAATTAAAACAATTTCTCTTAGTTCAGAGCAAAAAGGAGGCACAGGCCCTGCAGGAATAGCCATGAGGCTAGATAAATATCAGGTTTGCAATGCTATCGAAGATGATCCTATTATGGAGCCATGGCGAGCAGATGCTCTAAAAAAAGGTTTTTTGTCTGTGATTGCTTTGCCTGTTAAAATGTTTGACAAGGTAATAGGTGTTTTTGTGATTTATGCCGCCGAGAAAAATTATTTTGATGATGAAGAAATTCAATTGTTAGATAATGCAACTT
>NCET01000449.1 GCA_002280815.1 Flavobacteriales bacterium 32-34-25
AATGGCGCTAAAATGGCGGTCAATGAAACGTCCAAATTGCCTTGACGAATTCTCCACTCCGCATAATCCAAATCCTTATTTTTCAACAAACCATCTTTGTCTTTAATGGTTACTTTAAAAAGAGATTCAATTGTTTTGATAGCTTTTACTATCGGTTCTTTGTAATTACTATCCGATGTTTGTGCCTCGACTTTTGGAAGGAACAAAAATAGCATTATCATAAAAAATAGCTTCTTCATTTTATTCCTTTTCATCCTTAAATTTATCATTTTATTTTCATTTACAAAGCACATTCTACAACATATATTCCTGAACCTAAGACAAATGAAGGTTTTTCCTCATTCGTTATAACTTTCAGAACATTTTTAGAATCGCTTAGTATTTTACCATTAACTTTGATAACTGTATTCTTTTTTACAGGCAATTTTACTGTTGCCGTAGTATTAGCCGGAATTGTGAATTTAAAAGACACTTTATCCTCTTTTTTCTCCCATTCTGATCCAATTTCTCCCAAAATCGACTTGTAACTTCCTTTAACAAAAGTCATATCGCCTACAATTTCCGGTTGCAAAAAGAAATGTTTGAATCCAGGATTTGCTTCATCCTGAACGATTCCTACAAGGCTTTTATAAAACCATTCTTCAATTTGCCCCATCATAAAATGGTTCCATGAATTTCCTTTTCTAGGATCCCATTGTTCTGTTAATGTGGTCAAGCCAAATTTGATTTGGAAACCATAACCCGGTGCATCATAATGATTGTGCATTTTGTACATCACTTCATTCAGACCATTATCAGCCAAAACCTGAAACAAATAACGATTCCCCACATCACCAGTTGTCAATCGATAATTTCTGGCTTTGATGTCGTTTACCAAATTATCTAAAACAGCCTGTTTGTTTTCGGGAGCAACCATTCCCATAAATAATGGAACGGCATTGCTAAACTGACTTCCGCTACCGTACTGTTTCGTCCTTTCATCAAAAAACTTGCCATTAAATGCTTTTTTTACACTTATTACTAAATTTTCGTAGGTTTGGGCATCTTCTTTCTTATTTAGTAGCTTCGCAGCCTTTGCAAGCAAATCAATTCCAAAATAGTAATGACTTGTTGCTGAAAGCGCTATCGGACTATTTTTAGAATAACCCGCCGCGTGTTCACCGTAATCATACCAATCGCCTAATCCATGAGAAACAATTCCTTTGTCTGCCTTTGAAGTCAGGTAATCGACATATTTTTTCATTACGGGATAATATTGTTTCAATAAAGAATCATCACCATAATACTCATAGTGCATCCAAGGCAGAATAACTCCCGTTACGCCCCATTCTGGAGAATCGGTAAAGTCGCCTCCGAAAACAACATACTCAGGAACTATTGACGGAATCAAACCACCATCGCGTTGCGAATCGGAAATATTTTGCATCGTACTTGGGAAATAATTTGCCAGATTATAATTGAAAATTAGTCCCGGACCGTTCAAATGAATTTCCTCTAACCAACCCAATTTTTCACGCTGTGGGCAATCGGTGAAAACGCTTTGAAAATTACTTTTAATTGCGTTATTGATTAGCAGATGTGTTTTGTTGAAAATATCATTAGAAGATTCAAAACTTCCCGCTTCGCCAGCCGAATTGTAAATGAAATTCGATTTTAAATCAACTAATGTTGGCAAATTTTCGTTCTTCGTTTCTTTGTAATTGATATTCTCAATCTGAACGTATTGAAAGCCGTAAAAACTGAATTTCGGCTGCCATTCTTCAACACCTTCACCTTTCAATGTATAGTCGTAATAATGGGGTTTACCCGTTTTTCCTTGTCCTACCGTTCCGTCTTCATTCAGGCTTTCGCCTACCCAAACACGAACAGTTTGTCCCTTTTTCCCTTTTACTTTTATGGTGGTAAATCCCGAAAGATTTTGTCCCATATTAAAAATGTAAAAGTTAGGTTTTAGCTCTTTGGCTTCCTTAACTTCGTATCTTTTCTGAATTGTAATGGGTGTTGTAGTCTGTGGTCTTAAAACACCTTTTGGTGCTTCCTGAACCACTACTTTTTTCCAGTTGGCATCGTTAAATTCTTTAGCGTTCCAGC
>NCET01000072.1 GCA_002280815.1 Flavobacteriales bacterium 32-34-25
TCCAGCTTCTTGTTCCGTATGTTCATGATTGTGGTCATGCCCTTCATGATCGTGATCCTGCATTTGTGCAAAACCATTAAAACTTAAGAATAGAACTAAAACGGTAATCAACTTTTCTTTTTTGTCCTTTACTACTTCTAGTTTTCGTTTCAAATCAGCAAAACGAGAATACTTGGTAAACATAATAGCCATCATAGAAAAGAATAATAAAAAGTAACCCGCATAAGTAATATTAGTTCCCCAGAAATCGTGATTTACAGAAAGTACCGTTCCTTTTTCGTCTGGGTCAAAAGAAGATTGGAAAAAACGATAACCTTTATGGTCTAAAACATTATTCATAAAAATTCTAGCATCAAATGGTTTTTCTGCCGAATCCTGAACCGTTACTTTACTTTCAAAAGAAGAATAACTTTTCTCTGTTCCTGGATATTTTTCAGCAATAAAATCGTTCAATTGAATTTTAAATGGCAAAATATACGCTTTACTACCGTAGAATAAAGAATATTCTATGTTTCCAATTTTTACCGTTTTTGGTTCACCTACTTTTCCTTTTGAACCTAAAAGAACGACTTCTTTTTGCTGTCCTTCGGCATTTACGGTTAAAACTAAAGCGTCTTCGTGCGTTTTTGCTTTAAAGTCGTTATTGGATTCGTATTCAATAGTTCCTCTTACAGCAGGATCCGGAAAAACGATTCTAATATCACCAATGCTGTATAACGAACGCATCATCAATGGCTGAACATTGTCTTTTGTAACCGCTCCCTGAAACTTATCAGCCATACGCATAAAGTTTCCTTCAAATGGCGTTTGTATAGTATATTCTTTTCCGTCAAAGTTAATGTTGATCGCACCATCCGTAGGTTTGTTCAAAGCAAAAAGTACGTTGTGAATGTTTTGCACTTCTCCTTCTTTCAGGAAATGTTCTTCACGTCCGCCATCCCCAGCTTCTACTAATTTCATGTACAAAGTTCCGTTGGCATCTGGTTTTACATATTCTTTTGCTCCCATGATGAAGTTTTTGTATTTTACTTCAAATGGTGTATCGGCAAACTGTCCTGAAACAGAAAAATCGTTGTTCGTTACAGGCGAAAGCAGTAAAGGCTTTTCGAAAACACGGCGTTTCATTGCTCCTTTGTATTCACCATCTACAAAAACAGATACAAAAGTTTTATCGGAATAAAATTGGTTTTCAGCAGCGCCTTCGCGAATAGGCATCACACCTTCATAACTAATATAACGGGTGATAAAAGCTCCTAAAAGAATTAAAATAAAAGCTAAATGGAGTAGAAGAGTAGCCCATTTTTCTTTTTTCAATAATTGATAACGTTTGATATTTCCAATGAAGTTAATCATAAAAAAGACCATAATTCCCTCAAACCACCAAGTGTTGTAGACCCAAATTCGGGCAGTATCGGTATTGTATTTACTTTCGATGAAAGTTCCTGTTGCCATTGCTATTGCAAAAGACAGAAAAAGAAAAGCCATTAAGCGAGTAGAAAATAAAAAAGAGTATATTTTTTTATCCATTTTTTAAGGGATTGTGTTTTGTAAAAGTGCCACAAAAGTACTCAAAAATGTTGAGTTCCAAAGCCGTGCAATTGTTAATTAAATCCAAAATTAAGACGGCAAAAAGGAGTCTTTTTTGCTGAAATAAGAGATGATAAATTAGTGTCAAAAAAAAGATTATGAAAGTTATGGTGCTGCTATTTAGATTCCAAATTCCAAATAGAAATTCAAATAATAATCATAATTTAAAATTATCAATTCTTTATATCGTGTTTTTATGGCTTACTTTTGCAAAAAAAATGAACAACAGGATTTTCTATAAATATGACTAAGGCTAAACATTTACAACTCATTTTAATTCTAGGTTCAATGACAGCATTGGGACCTTTTTCTATAGACATGTATTTGCCTGGTTTTTCAGGAATTGCTGCTGATTTGAACACAACTGTAGCCAAAGTTTCTATGAGTTTATCCAGTTATTTTATTGGAATTTCGGCAGGACAATTACTTTACGGCCCTTTGTTAGATCGTTTTGGACGTAAAAAACCTTTGTTTATAGGTTTAATGGTTTATATTTTAGCTTCGCTGGCTTGTGCTTTTGTCAATGATATTAATGCTTTTATTGGCTTCCGATTTGTTCAAGCCGTGGGAAGTTGCGCTGCTACTGTAGCTTCGTTAGCTATGGTTCGCGATTTATTTCCGGCTAAAGAAACGCCTAATGTTTTATCTAAGTTAATGCTTGTAGTTGGGCTTTCGCCAATGTTAGCACCTACAGCTGGTGGTTATGTGACTACTTATTTTGGCTGGCATACTGTTTTTTTAATTCTGGCTGCTATGGGAGCTTTTGTACTTTTGGCTACTCAATTGGGTTTGCCCAATACGCATAAACCAGATTTATCTATTTCTTTAAAACCAAAACCAATTATTACTAATTTTATTTCGATTTTAAGAGTTCCACAATTTTATACGTATGCTTTTACGGGAGCCATTGCGTTTTCTGGTTTGTTTACCTATGTGGCTGCATCACCGTTGATTTTTATGGATATTTTAAAAGTAGATGCCGAAATTTACGGATGGATTTTTGCGTTGATGTCGATAAGTTTTATTGGCTCTAGCCAATTGAACTCAGTTTTGTTAAAACGCTTTTCGAGTGAACAAATGATTTTTGCTGCTTTGATTTCGCAATCCATTATCAGTTTTATTTTCCTGATTTTGGCTATCAATGATCTTTTAGGATTGTATGAAACTATTGGAATGCTTTTCTTATTTCTGGCTTGTCTAGGAATTTCAAATCCGAATACGGCAGGATTGTCTCTTGCTCCTTTTTCTAAAAATACCGGAAGCGCATCAGCATTGATGGGAGCTACGCAGTTAGGAATTGGTGCTTTGGCTTCTTTTGGAGTCAGCCTTTTTGTAAAAGATTCGATTACTCCAATGGTGGTTATTATGACTTCAACTACAATTTTGGCACTTTTTATTTTGATAATTGGAAAACGCAAAATCAAAATGACTATTGTAAATACTGGAGATGATGCAATAGCAATGGTTCATTAATTCAAACACAACAATTGGAGATAGACAGTATTAGTTTTTATATAATTCCAATGCTTTTTGTAAAATAGTTTCAATTGTTTTTAGGGGTAAATCCTGGTTTGGGTCAACTCTTAAAACTTTCATTCTTTTTCGGTCTCCTTCTTCTAATTCGGGAAATTCAAGGAGTTTTCCTTCTACCATAAGTATGTAAGGTTCGTTTGTTTTTTTATCAATCCATAAATAACAGAACATCTTCTTTTTATAGCAAAAGCAAGGCATTCCCCATTTTTGTGTTTCGGTTATGTCTTTGTCCTGATTTAAGATAATACTCTGTAATGCCAACAGGCAACTCTGGTTGGGTTCGGTTTTGTTTAGGTAATAATTTTCTATTGCTTCCATCAATTTTTCTCTTTTGCTTTTAGACCTACTGGAATTTTTAAATCGCCCGTGTCGTACATATTGATATAAATGTCTAGAGTGTCTTTGCTTCCAATTTCGGTCATTCTATACCGATCCAGTAATCCAGTATTATTAAAACCATTAGGTGTTTTAAACATACAGCAGCTTCCTGCTCTAAAATAAGTCATTTTTTTATTGTTCGGTCCAAATAGAGCATTCAGGAATCGTCTTTCGTTTAGTGGTCCGCTTTGATCATTTGCACCGCCTACTTTAATTGGGTTTGATTGATCGTAGCCATAGGTTTTATCATCAGTTGTTTCAGTTAGCCAATAGGTGTTATTGTCCATTAATTCGACCGCCTTGGTGCGGGTATTGCCAATGCCTTTGTCTTGGTTAGTACTTGTTTTTGTTTGTGAGAAGGAAGAAATTGTTATAAATAGTAGTGGTATAAGTAGTTTTTTCATGGTTTGGGTGGTTAAATATTAATTGTAAGTTTAAATTTGATTGATTTGAATTATTTTACTTTTTATATTATCAATAGAAGTAAGGAATGGAATTAAGTCAGGGTTTATCCAACGGACTAAATCATATAATTTTGCTTGAATTTCTAAAGCTTCATTACAATCAATATTGTGTCCTTGAAAGCAAATAGGTTCACAATGATTCACTCTGTTTCTAAAACTTCTTATATCATCAAGTTTTGAATAGATACTGGCTCGATCTTCAATTGATGGTTTGTAAGGAAAAATATGAATTGGTTGACCTGCTATAAGTCGATAATGATGTGGTAAAAAAAGAGCAAGCCAAAAACCTAAATTTTGATCAGATATTATTTTCCCACTTGTTATTGGTATTGCTCGTCGTGTTAAATTTGTTTCTGTTTTTCTAATAGAAGTTTTTAAAAAATGGTGAGAACTGGCTAGAGAAGAATGATTCATAAAACCATTTTTTTGATTGATTATCCAATCAGGATCACCAAAATAAGTAGATAATTTTAGACATAAACTATTTCTAAGTATTACTTCAAATTGGCTAAGTATAGGATGGAATGCTTGTGCTAACTTTATATTTGCATGATACAGGCGTTTAGCTCTATTATAGTCATTAGCAGTTGCTAATAAATATCTGTTGTATCTAGGTCTAGATAAATATTGATACCGTAATTCTTTTTTCATTTTTGATGTAGAATTAGTATTATTTTGTAAATTTGTAACATATAGACTTGTTCAAGCCTCTTTCTTTCGTAGAAATGTAAGCAAGTAAAAGAAAATAAGAAGGTTCCTGATTCAGGAGCCTTTTTTTATTGCAAAATATCAGTCATCTTTTAATAGTTTTTACCAACCTATTCTTGTAATCATTACAGATTTATTTTCTTAGTACAAATGTGTAGCTTGTGTCCTTGTTCAGATGTACTTGCCATAATTTGGGATTTAAAGATTGCTAATGATTAAAAACTTACCGAAATTTAATACATTATTATTTAATAGTCAATAAAATCTTTCAAAAAATTGATTTTTATTGTAATTTTTTTACTACCTCAGGAAGGACGGGCTTTGTAGCTGTATAAAATAGAAAACTCCGCGGGTGCGGAGTTTTTTATTGAGAATTTTTGAAAGTTATATTACTTAAAGCTAGCGCAAGCGTCCCGCTTGTGCCCACAATGGGTGCAATTATTCAAAAATTCTATGCTTACCTAACATATCATTGATGGCTTTTATGTGTCGATTTGTGATTTCATGATTTTCTCCATTTTTAACAGCTTCGGATAATGTTTTAACTACCTCTTTTTTATTCGTATATTTTGCTGGTTCATTTTCTTGAATTATCTTATTTATCACATCTAAAACTCTTCTTGATTTTACTAGAAATGTTCCATCTGGAATAAAATCAATGTCTTTAAACTCGCAATTTCCATAAAAAACAACAATTGAATAAAATGGAATGTTTTCAAATTGAGGTAGTTGTTTTTTTAAATCGGTTAAGTGCTTTTTATTTTGTAGTACAGGATTATAAAATTGATATTTTCTTTTACCGTAGACTAATACCTGAGTCCATTTTCTTTGATTTCCATTTCCAAAAATCCAACCTTCGTATTTTTTTACTTCAAATACAATTATTCCAACTTTGGTAGCAACCACTAAATCAATTTGAGAAAAATTACCATTTTTGTTTTCTACATATAAATCATGGAAAATTGTTGAGGCAGGTATTTTTGATTTCAAAAGCTTTAAAACTAATTTTCTTTCCGTTTTTGTTCCTCTATTAGTGGTTGTAACAGTTTTTAATAGTTTTCTATCTCGTATCTTAAAAAATAGGATTAAAGAACTAATTATAATCAATATGCTAAAAAAATATATCATGATAATTTTTTATTGATTGTTTTAAACTTTTACAAATGGAATGGGTAAACACAAATTTTCAAGTACAAAACTATCTTTAAATTAAGCTAAATACCTAAATCTCTTGTAACGGCTGTTACCAACAGTTATTTTGTTTCAATTATTATAAGTTTTGCTTTTTCGTATTCCTTTTTCCTTATTTTCCTTTCGCTTTCATAACCTTCAGGTAATATAGTTTTATATCTCTCATCACTTAATAACCATAATTTATATTTTTCTTGAAATTTTTCAGTGCCAACAGATTGTATAAATGGCAAATAGAACTCTATTAAATTTGTATTATTTTCACAGGTGCTCATTAAGCAATTTTGATGGTAGAATCCTATATAGTTAATAATAATTAGTTCAATTCTGTCTGCTATAATTATTGCGATTTCTCCTTTTGTTAAATTTCGTCCAATACATTCAGATTTTACATTCGTTATAGTTTTGTCTGTAAAAAAATCTGCAAGAGTTGGTAATAATTTAGTTTTATATTCTATAATTTTTTTGGCTGGTTCAGTTTTGCTTATTTCTTTAGAGTCATTTGTTTTCGCAATTTCGTTTAATAAAGAGTCTATTTCAATTTTGTTTTGAGATAAAACTAAGTTGAAACTAAAAATTAAAACTAAAAGTAAAACATTCTTCATAGGTGTTGTTTTTCTTATAATTGCTTGTAGCGTGTGTTAGCGGTAGTTCTTATCTGAAAATTAAGTTAGTAAAAAACTCTCCAATTTCTTCATTACTATTTCGAAGATACATATCATATATTTCTTGACTTGTTGATATTTTAAAGAAACATTTACGTAAAATTGTATCACAGTTTCTTCCAATTTCTTTCAACTTTGTCGCATCGTTTGTGATTAGTTTTTTGTTAATTCCTGAGCCATGAGTTACAGAGGAACGTAAATCATATATTGATTTCATTTGATCATATATAATTCTCTTTTCTTCGGGGGTGTTTCCAATGAAATTAGCAACAGTTTCCGATAATCGATGTTTTAATTCGGCAGTAGCAACTGAAAATAAGCATTCAAATGCTGAACAATACATTGAAACTTTAGTTCCAATATCATAATTTGTTCTCGCAAGATCTAAAAAATAGTAAGCTCTATTTACTCTATTTACTTCTGCATGCGTACTTTCTAATTTCACATTTTCACTATCGTCATAGGTTAATTCAAAAAAGAAGTCAAAAAAATTGCTAGCAAGTTCAAGTTCGGCTTGAGTAAAAACTACAGAATCTTTTTCTCCAAAACAATTTGAATATAGACCATTTATGACATTTGAGTCAACTGTCAAAAAAATACCGTCTATAAATTTTAAGTGCCCTGTTTGGAAACGGACTGAATTATCTTTTATAAGCCAAAGAGCGTTAGGTAAATGCTTTGAGATTTTTAATAGGTATGCTAATATTTGTTTACCATTAAATTTTTCCTGAATATCAAGTTCTGTATATAAGTATGTTTTCCAATTTATAGAGTTTTCATACTGAGCCAAGCCTACTATTCTTTTGACCTCGTCAATATAAAATTCCTCAATCCAATTAGGGTCATTATTTACTTTAAGTTCATATTTGCTCAAAAGAATTTGAGGTGAATCCATTTCGATACCATGAATGCTTGCAATAAAACTAGTGTTCATCGTCTGTTTTTTTTAGAATTACCGCTAACTAATTTGTAAGCGAAATAAATTTTCGTATATACATCCAAAATCGGGTAGATTGGCGAAGGTTTGTTTCGTTTTATTACTTTTTCAAATATATTAAAATATTCTTACAAAATGTATTTTAGAAATAAATGTTTTTGAACGATAAACCCTGTTAGAGTTTTAAACTCTAACAGGGTTGCTAATAGTTGAATTACTAAAAAAGAAAAAATTACTCCACAATAATATCATGCTTATAAAGCAAACCTTTTAGTCCTTCGAGGGCGAATTGGGCTTTTTTTAGTTTGGTTTTTGAGGGATCTATTGTGTAGTTGTAGCTGCTTCTAAAATCGACTTTGTTAGCAATGGCTTTTTCAAATTCGGAGCGGTACAAATCGCAGTTGTTGAATTGTACGCCTGTTAAATCGGTAGCCATAAAATCGACAGCAACAAGGCTGGAATTAGTAAAAGTAGTGCCTTTCATTTTTAGAGCATAGAATTTTGAGAAATCCAGTGCACAATTTTTAAAGTGAATTTCGAAGATGAGTTTGTCACTCATAGAGAAATTGACGTCTTTGATTTGGCAATCATTAAAATAGACGGTTCTAAAAGCCGTGTGGTTGATTTTTGAAGTATTGAAAATACAGTTATTGAACTGGCAATCAATAAAAGTGACACCTATAAGATTACATTCCGAAAAATTACAATTGTTGAAAGTGCAGGTTTCAAATTCTTTGAGATTGAGCGTTTCCAGACCATAGTGGAGGTTGTTGTAGTGTTGGTCAAAGAAATACTCGGTCATATTTTTAAGTTAGAAGTTAGAAGTGGGGAGTTGGAAGAAAGAAGTAAGAAAAAAGAAAATAGAATTCAGACAGCAGAACACAGAATTTTAAAATCTGCCTTCTGCTACTGCCTTCTGAAATCTAAAATCTACTCTTCTTCTTTCTGTCCCATCATCATTAGATAGGCTTTTAGGAATTCGTCGATTTCTCCGTTCATTACGCCATCAACGTTGCTGGTTTCATATCCTGTGCGAACGTCTTTGACTAATTTATAAGGTTGCATCACGTAGTTTCGAATTTGTGATCCCCATTCGATTTTCATTTTTCCAGCTTCAATATCGGCACGTTGTGCTTGTTTCTTTTTCAATTCGATTTCGTACAACTGTGAGCGAAGCATTTGCATGGCGCGCTGTCTGTTGTCTTGCTGCGAACGGGTTTCAGAACACTGAATCTGAATTCCTGTTGGTTTATGATACAGCTGAACTTTGGTCTCCACCTTATTTACGTTCTGTCCTCCGGCACCACTGGATCGTGAAGTGGTAATTTCGATATCGGCAGGATTAATGTCAATTTCGATACTATCATCCACTAATGGATACACATAAACGGAAGCAAATGAAGTATGACGTTTTGCATTACTATCAAACGGAGAAATTCGCACCAATCGATGCACACCATTTTCACCTTTTAGATATCCAAAAGAATAATCACCTTCAAATTCTAAGGTCACGGTTTTAATTCCCGCAACATCGCCTTCCTGATAGTTGAGCTCTTTGATTTTGAAACCGTATTTTTCGCCCCACATCATGTACATACGCATCAGCATCGAAGCCCAGTCGCAACTTTCGGTTCCACCAGCACCGGCTGTAATTTGCAAAACAGCACTTAGTGTATCTCCTTCATCTGAAAGCATATTTTTAAATTCAATGCCTTCAATATGATTTTGAGTCAGTTGGTATTGTTCGTCCAGTTCTTCGGCTGTGAGTTCGCCTTCTTTGTAAAATTCGTAAGCCAGTTGTAATTCGTCTGCAAAGGCAACCGCTTTATCGTAGTCTTCAATCCACTTTTTTTTGTTTCGAAGATTCTTTACAATAAGTTCAGCTTCTTTGGCGTTGTTCCAAAAATCTGGAGCAAAGGTTTTCTCTTCTTCGTTAGAAATTTCGATAAGTTTAGCATCGACGTCAAAGATACCTCCTCAACGCACCAAGGCGCTCCACAATACCTTTTATTTGTTCGGTAGTTGTCATAAATTATGTAATTTTGTTGCACAAAAATAATAAAAAAAATCACGTAGGGGCTACAGCCAATGTATCTCTATAAAAAATATAAAAATGCAAATAAATTTAGTTAGCGATACGGTAACAAAACCGTCCTACGAAATGCTTCAGTATATGTTTAATGCCGAAGTAGGTGATGATGTTTATGGCCAATCAAACAGCGATAAAATTGCATACCCAACCCGGAGAACAATTAATAGCCGATAAACATTCACACATTTATCATTTTGAAGCCGGTGGCGTTTCTTTTAATAGTGGGGTTTCCTGCTGTTTGCTGGAAGGAAATCGCGGCATGATTACAGCCGAACAAGTGGCTGAAGCGATTAATAAACCTGATTTTTACCACAGTCCATTAACGAGTTTGGTTTGTTTAGAAAACACCACTAATATTGGTGGAGGAGCTTGTTATGAAATCGAGGAAATAGAAAAAATAAAAGCAGTTTGCGAGGCTAATAATTTGAAATTACACTTAGATGGCGCTAGAATTTGGAATGCTTTGGTAGCTAAAAGACAAAGTCCGAAAGATTTTGGGAAATTATTCGATACTATTTCGGTTTGTTTTTCAAAAGGATTAGGAGCACCAGTTGGTTCAGTTTTATTAGGCGACAAAAAGACCATTCAGCGTGCTTTGCGAATCAGAAAAGTATTGGGAGGTGCCATGCGTCAGTCGGGTTATTTGGCGGCAGGAGCGATTTATGCTTTGGAGAACAATATTAAATTATTGACAGAAGATCACCGACGTGCTAAAGAACTAGCTAATGTTTTGAAAAAGAAAAGTTGGGTAGCCACAATAGAACCTGTAGAAACTAATATCTTGATTTTTTCGCTAGTTCCTGAATATAAAGACGAAGTTTTGATTGAAAAATTAAAACAAAAAAATATTTCGATTAGCGCTATTGGTAATCGAAAACTACGCATGGTGACTCATTTAGATTATCGTGAGGTAATGCATACGTATGTGATTGAAACCTTGGCTAAAATGTAGGTTTTAGAGCTGGAAGATGGGAGTGGGGAGTTAGAAGTTTTTCGTTTGCTGCGAAATAAGTAGCAATTCATTTTTATTTCTAATTTTAATAGAGATGGGTTTTAGTTTTAAAGTTTAAGAATTAAAAAAAAGCTTTTGTCAAATAAAACTATTTTTATTTGACAAAAGTTTTTTTTATTTTGATTATAATAGTGATAGTTTAAAAGGCTTGAATTAAATAGCACTGGCAAAAACTTCCCACTTCCATCTTCTCACTTCCCGCTTTTTTATTTAAAAAGATTATCCATTCCAGGAATCATTGGCATATCCATTTTGGCAACCGCATCCAGTTCGGCTTCGTTTACTTTAGTTGCTTTTTCGATGGCTTTATTGATTACTAAAATAATATAATCTTCCAGTTGTTCTTTGTCTTCTAATAATTCATCAGCAATAGTGATGGATTTTATTTTTCTATTGGCAGTAATTGTTACTTTCAATAAACCATCTGTACTTTGTTCGTCAACAAGAACAGTATCCAGACGCTTTTTTGTTTCTTCAATTTTATTTTGGGTTTCTTTTAATTTACCCATCATTCCCATTAAATCCATTTTTACTTTTTTTAATAATTAGTTTACGAAATTACTATTTTTACGCCGATTACAATGTTAAAATTGATGAAAAAGGTGCTCGTATAAGAAGTTGTTTCGCCTACTTTTGTACGAGCTATTATAAAAAACAGCTAGAATTACTATAATGATAGAAAAATTACAACCGCCTGTTGCTAAAATTATTCCTACTGAATTAGAAAAGTTTGGAGATGTACGAATCGATAATTATTTCTGGTTGAATGACCGAGAAAATCCTGAAGTTATTGATTATCTAAACAAGGAAAATGATTATTATCAACAAATGACGGCTCACACGCAGGATTTCCAAAAAGAATTGTTTGAGGAAATGAAAGCAAGAATTAAAGAGCAAGACGAGTCGGTTCCTTATTTATACAATGGCTATTATTACATCACCCGATTTGAAACAGCCAAAAATTATCCTATTTATTCTCGAAAAAAAGGCAGCCTTACGGCAAAAGAAGAAATTCTTTTTGATTGTAATGTATTAGCCGAAGGTCAGGCTTATTTCAAACTAGGCGGAATGGCAATTAGTCCCGATAATAAGCTGGCTATTTTTAGTACAGATGTTATTGGAAGACGTATTTATAACATTCAGGTTAAGAATTTAGAAACGGGAGAGATTCTGGAAGATAAAATTGATAAAGTAACGGGTTCGGCAGTTTGGGCTAACGATAATAAAACGATATTTTATTCAAGTCAGGACGAAGTTACTTTGCGTTCGGATAAGATTTTCAAACATAAATTAGGTACAAAGCAAGAAGATGATGTATTGGTTTATTTCGAGAAAGACGATACTTTTAGTGTTGATATTGCCAAATCGAAATCCAGAAAATATTTAGCGATAGAATCAGGAAGTACCTTAACAACTGAATATAGAATCTTGAATGCCGACAATCCTGATGGGAAATTCAAAATTTTCCAAAAGCGAAAAAGAGGCGTAGAATACAGCATTAATCATTATAAAGATAGTTTTTATATTCTGACGAATAAAGATGATGCTGAGAATTTTAAATTGATGAAAACCCATGAAGATGCTACTTCAGCAGAAAACTGGGTGGAGATTATTGGGCATCGTGAAGATGTTTTATTAGAAGATATTGAAATTTTTGCCAATTATTTAGTTGTCGAAGAGCGTACAGGAGGTTTGAATAAAATCAGAATTATGTCCTGGGACGGAAAGGATGAATATTATTTGCCTTTTGGTAGCGAAACGTATACCGCTTATACTTCGACAAATGTTGATTTTGAAACCGAAATTTTACGTTACAGTTACCAGTCGATGGCAACACCATCATCGGTGATTGATTTTAATATGCGTACTAAAGAAAAGGACGTCAAGAAAGAACAAGAGGTCTTAGGAGGAAAATTCGATAAAAATAATTATACCGAAGAACGGGTTTGGGCTACCGCCAAAGATGGAACTAAAATTCCTATTTCGATGGTGTATCGAAAAGAGTTGAAAAAAGCCGGAAAAAATCCGTTACTGCTTTATGCTTACGGATCTTACGGGCATTCTATGGATGCGCATTTCTCGTCAACACGTTTGTCATTATTAGACCGGGGATTTGTGTATGCTATTGCTCACATTCGAGGAGGAGAAGACTTAGGAAGACAATGGTATGAAGACGGAAAATTACTTCAAAAGAAAAATACTTTTACTGATTTTATTGATTGTTCTAAATATTTAATAGAACAAAAATACACTTCATCAGCCCATTTGTATGCCGAAGGAGGTTCGGCAGGAGGATTGTTGATGGGAGTAATTATCAACGAAGCTCCAGAATTGTACAATGGAGTGATTGCTCAGGTTCCTTTTGTAGATGTAATGACTACAATGTTAGACGATACTATTCCATTAACCACTGGAGAATACGACGAATGGGGAAATCCAAATGTTAAAAAATATTATCAATACATGCGATCGTATTCGCCTTATGATAATGTTAAAAAACAACAGTATCCTAATATGTATGTTTCTACAGGATTACATGACTCGCAAGTACAGTATTGGGAACCAGCTAAATGGGTCGCTAAGCTGAGAGAATATAAAACGGATAATGCCGTTTTGTATTTGGATACAAACATGGATGCA
>NCET01000450.1 GCA_002280815.1 Flavobacteriales bacterium 32-34-25
AGCGGTTCAAGCTGAAGATAGTTTCGAATTAATGAAAGTAAGAGCCAAAGAAAAAGGATTTGCATTTCCTTATTTGTTTGACGAAGGACAAAAGATTTACCCTCAATATGGTGCTACTAAAACACCTCATGTCTTTTTATTGGATAAAAATCGTGTAGTAAAATACATTGGAGCCATTGATGATAATGTGGATAGCGCAAAAGATGTAAAAGAGAAATACCTTGAAAACGCTATTGCAGCTTTAGAAAGTGGAAAAACTCCTTCGCCAGAAACAACAAAAGCAATTGGCTGTTCGATTAAAGCTAAAAAATAATATTACATAAACATTCATCAAAAAGAGTAAAGACATTCGTTTTTACTCTTTTTTTATGACTATCTGTTTCTTATACCGATTATTGTGAATGGTACACAGATAAAGCTGATTTTAAAGGATTATCACAGATTTTAATTTACAAAGAGCTATAAAAAATCCGTTTTTATCTGTTTAATCAGTGTCATCTGTGGCCTATTTTTTATTTGATATAAACTCTTCGGATAGCTATTAGAACAAAAATCAAAAGCGAATAACCAATAAAAAAAGGAACAATCATTTCAATCCAGCCCAGAGGCAATAAAACTGCAATTAATAATAATTGGAAACCCAATCCGTATAAAGAAACAAAGGTCATAAACCAGTTTGGAAACGTTTTTACCTTATAAGCTTCAGGATCTAAAGTGTGAATGATTTTGTCGAAAATTCCATAAACAATAGTGTAAATTTGGAATAAAAAATCTACTGATTTCTGACTTTCTCCAGGAAGTGCTTTTGGCGATTTGTATTCGAAAATTTTACTTGTAGCATCGCCTCCGACAGATTTAGTTCTTATGATAACATAATAGTAGTTGTATAAAGTACCTTGCAATTGGATACAACAAAAAGACAATAGCGTTAACCAAAGTGATGTTGTGGAAACGTAGCAAATAGTTATAAAAAACAAAAAGTTGAGGATAATATCAAAAATACTATCCAGATATCTTCCAGTGTAAGACGGCGTGTTTTTTATTCGGGCCAATTCACCATCGGCGGCATCAATAATTGATTTTAAAAGGATGAAAAATCCAGCCCAAACGTAGTGATTGGTCAGAATACAATAAATACCCACAATACCAGAAAAACCAAAAAGTAGTGTAACGTGAATTGGAGTAAATCGGGTATTTTTTAATGAATTGGCAAGTAATTTACCAAAAGGTCTTCCGTAATCGGATAAATCCAGAAATTTATCTTCGGCAGCTAGTTTAGACATTTTAATGTATCAAAACATATTGCGACAATATAGTCAGACACAAAGATAGCTTATAAAATTGTTTTCTTGCGATTTGATTCCAAAATCATATAAAATTGAACTCCAAATAATAAGGTCGCCAATACAATATGAATGGTTTGTGTTCCAAAAGGGAAATGAAAATAATACATTGCAATTCCAGAGACGATTTCGATGGAAAGTAAAATCATTACCCAATTCATTTTTGAAAAACCTAAATTGAGTTTTCTGTTTCGGGAAAACAAATACAAATTAGCTAACAAAACGACAATTGAAAAAGTGCGATGAATGTAAAATGATACACTCGGATTTTGAAGCCATAAAATTTCAGGGGCACCAGTTTTAGAAATTGTATCAATTTCTTCTCGCACACTTGTTCCTAAAACAACTTGAATTAAGGTTAAAACCAACGAAAAGATTAAAAACCAATGAAATTTTGCGTCAAAAATTAATGATTTTCGGTTGTTTTGAACCGCATAAATAGTGATTAGTTGAAAAGCAACAATCAATAAAGCAGCCAGCATGTGCGTAGTAATTTTAACAGGATTCAAAACTGAATCGACAACTGTTTTTCCTAGCCATGCCTGAAATCCCATTAAAATACAAACTAAGAAAGTAAGCAAAATGAGTTTTTTGTTGTCTTTCCAAAAGCCAAAAGAAAATATAAACGTTACAAAACAAGCAATTCCAGCCAATGCACCGCACAATCGATTAATGTATTCTACCCAGGTGTGTAACGGATTGAAAACGGCATAATCATGTTTGGTGTATTTTTCCCAATTTGA
>NCET01000073.1 GCA_002280815.1 Flavobacteriales bacterium 32-34-25
GGATTTTCTAAATCGGCTACAGCTACACAATCTCCTTTATCTGAAGAAATTACTACTAATTCGGAAATCGTTTTATTTAAAATGGGATGCTTCCAATTTATTTCCAAATCCTGAAAAGGAAGTAAAACAAACTTTCGATCTTGCATTAATGGATGTGGAATTGTAAGCGTTTTGGTTTCGATAATTTCCTCATCAAAAGCTATTAAATCAATATCAATTATTCGGGATTGATATCCACTTGCGCTTTGTCGAATACGACCTAATTTTTGTTCGATTGCCAGCGCTTTCAAAAGCACTTCCTGAGCCGAAAGATGACTGTGCAAAACCAAGGCACAATTGTAAAAAGCATCACTATCAAATCCCCAGGCAGCGGTTTCATAAACTCTAGAAACCTGGATTACCGTTCCTATTTCCTGATGCAGTAATGCAATACAGTGTTTTATTG
Source organism: Flavobacteriales bacterium 32-34-25 (assembly GCA_002280815.1). Lineage (GTDB taxonomy): Bacteria > Bacteroidota > Bacteroidia > Flavobacteriales > Flavobacteriaceae > Flavobacterium. Next base: position 446 of record NCET01000073.1, read on the forward strand.
CTTCTAGTCGGTCGCCTTGATTACTGCCAATGGATAAAATAACCTGATGTTGTGCTCTCATATTAAGCACAAATTAACTAAAGAATTTTAGAAATAGCAATATATTTGCACAAAGTGTCTGTATTCGAGTTCGACAAAAAACAAGAACCCGATTGCTTTTACCCTCAAAATCAAAGCATCGTATTATGAAATTTTTAAGCAATGTCATCGCTACTGTTGTAGGTCTGTTTGTATTTTTAATGTTATCTTTTTTCGGAATCATTTTTATCGCAGCACTTTTTGGTGGCGAAACAGAAGGAGAATCTCTTAAGAATAATTCTGTAATCGAATTAAATCTTGAAGATGTAAAATTTGATTATGCAGGTAAATACAAAGATCCGTGGATGAGTTTTTTTTCTGAAGAAAAAAATATCGGTCTTTCGGATGTTATCAATGCCATTGATGTAGCTTCGATAGACGACAATATCAAAGGAATTTCTATTTTAAACAACAATTCCCAATTAGGAATGGCGCAAAGCAAAGATTTACGAAATGCTTTAGAAAATTTCAAAAAATCAGGAAAATTTGTCATGGCTTATGCCAATAGCTATTCGCAAAAAGAATATTATTTGAACTCCGTAGCCAATTCTATTTATTTGAATCCTGTGGGCGAATTAGACTTTAAAGGATTATCTTCTGAAATTATGTTTTTCAAAGATTTACAAGAGAAAACTGGGGTTAAAATGGAAGTGCTTCGACATGGAAAATACAAAAGTGCCGTTGAACCTTTTTTAGAAGATAAAATGAGTGAGGCCAATAGAGAACAAACTACTGCATTGCTACAATCCATTTGGAATTCGGTTTGTATTGAAATTTCGAAAAGCAGAAAAATTTCAACTACCAAATTAAACGAAATTGCAAATGGTTTATTGGCCAGAACTCCCGAAATGGCTAAAAACCAAAAACTAATCGACCATATTGCTTACGAAGATGTATATCATAACGACATCAAAAAAGCATTAAAAGTGAGTACTGATAAAGATTACAACAAAATCTCCATCAGCGATTACACTAATAAGATGATTTCTACTTCTATTGTCTCCGAAAGCGATGATAAAATAGCTATTATTTTCGCTCAAGGCGAAATCCAAAGTGGCGAAGGCGATGTAAACACCATTGGCGAAGGTTCTATGCGTCGTTCTTTGCAAGAAGCTCGAAAAGACAAAAAAGTAAAAGCCATTGTTCTTCGAATTGACAGTCCTGGAGGAAATGCTTTAACCTCCGATTTGATTTGGAGAGAAATCGAATTAACTAAAAAAGTAAAACCTGTAGTGGTTTCTATGGGGAATTATGCTGCTTCAGGAGGTTATTACATGGCTTGTAATGCCAATACAATTTTTGCCCAAAACAACACGATTACAGGCTCTATAGGTGTTTTTGGGATTTTACCCAATTTTAGTCAGTTGACAAAAAAGATAGGAATTAATATAGAACAAGTAAAAACACATGAAAATGCAGCCGATTATAGTCCTTTTGTACCCATGAACGAAAACTTTAAAGTCGTTACCTTAGAAGGAATTGAACACATTTATAAAACCTTTGTAAGTCACGTTGCCGAAGGTCGAAAAATGAATTTTGCGGCCGTAGATTCTATTGCTCAAGGAAGAGTTTGGTCAGGTTCCGAAGCGCTAAAAATTGGTCTTGTAGATAAAATTGGCGGATTAAATGCAGCTATTGTCGAAGCAGCTCGTTTGTCTAAAACCACAAACTACACCACTAAAAATTACCCTGAATACGAAAAAGATTTTGATGAACTATTTGCTCAATTTCCTTTTGGCAGCTCTAAGCAAAACATCATAAAAGAAGAAATTGGTATTGAAAATTATGAATTATTACAACAAATAAAAAAAATCCAATCCCGAAAAGGAATCCAGGCCATGATGCCATTTGAAATTTCGATTTATTAAAAATCATAAAAAAAATCATTCTATAAAAGTCCGTTTGAATCACTCTCAAACGGACTTTTTTATACCCAAAAACAGCCTAAAAAGATATAACATATTATGAAAATATTATAAAGTACTTCTAAGTTAATACGCTATTTTTGTAATACATTAGCTTTATTCAAACGAAAATTCCATTGCCATGTTAAAAAAAATAATCATCATCACAGGAGCTATTTTCCTATTATTAGCAGGATCCTTATTTGCTATTCCTTATTTTTTTAAGGATCAGATAAAAGCTAAAATTATTGCCGTCATCAATCAAAAAGTAGATGCCAAAGTCAGTTTTGCCGATGCCGATTTGAGTTTGTTTAAAAACTTCCCCAATGCTAATGTAACTATCGAAAAATTAGCCATCATCAACAAAGCACCTTTTGAAGGTGACACCTTAGTTTCATTAGGCGAATTGAATTTAAAAATGTCTGTGAAAGAACTTTTTAAAGGCGATAATGAACCCATAAATATTGACGGAATCAGCTCTAAAGACGGTTTAATCAATATTATTTTCAACAAAGACGGGATTGGAAATTATGATATTGCCATAAAAGACAATAAAACTTCTACTGATGATTCAAAAAGCAAACCGCTTGCTCTTAATATTCAGAATTACAAACTGGAAAATTTTCAGTTCAGATATTTTGATGAAAGTTCGAAAATAAAAATGCTTATCGACAGCCTGAATCACGAAGGAACCGGAGATTTTGCTGCTTCCAAATTAGATTTGGATACTAAATCAACGGCCAAAATAAGTCTGGATATGGACAAGGTCAATTACATGAACCATGTAGCCTTGACGCTGGACGCCGTTTTAGGAATTGATTTAGAAAAAAGCAAATACACTTTTAAAGAAAACAAGGCTTTAATCAACCAATTGCCATTAGAATTTGACGGTTTTATTCAATTAGTCGATGCGGGTCAGGAATACGACTTGAAATTCAAAACGCCTACATCTTCCTTTAAAAATTTCTTAGGTGTTATTCCTGCTGCTTATACTGCCAGTTTAGACAATGTAAAAACTACGGGAGATTTTACCGTTGCTGGTTTTGCCAAAGGATTGTATTCGGACACCACAGTACCTAAATTCAACATTGAAATTGCATCCAACAATGCTTCTTTTCAGTATCCTAATTTGCCTAAATCGGTTCAAAACATTGTTATAGATACTAAAATTATCAATCAAACGGGAATTCTAAACGATACTTATGTCAATTTAGACAAGCTTTCTTTCCGCATTGATCAGGATGTTTTTAATGCAAAGGCCAACATTAAAAACGTCACCCAAAACGCCATTGTTGATGCTGCATTAAAAGGAACAATCAACTTAGGAAACTTATCAAAAGCCTATCCTATCAAACTGGACAAACCGTTAAGTGGAGTCTTAAAAGCCGATGTGACTAACAAATTTGACATGCAATCGGTAGAAAAAAGTCAGTACCAAAACATCAATAATGCGGGTACAATGAGCTTATCTGGTTTTAAATATACCGATGAAAACGGCAAATCGATGAACATTAGCAATGCTGTCATTGTATTTAATCCGTCACGAGTGAACTTAAAACAATTCAATGCTTCGACTGGAAAAAGTGATTTGAATGTTACGGGTGTTTTAGAAAATTTCTACGGATTTATATTTAAGAATCAAAACTTGCAAGGGAATTTCAACTTGACATCAAATCAATTAGCGGTTAATGATTTTGTAACTTCTGAGGATAAACCAAAAACAGAAACAACAAGCACAGCAACCGACAATACAAAACCAAAGAAAACAGAGGCAATGAAAATCCCTGCTTTCTTAGATTGTACGCTTACCGCAAAAGCCAATACGGTTTTATACGACAATTTAACCCTAAAAAATGTTTCCGGAAAATTAATTGTTAAAGACGAAAAACTAACAATGGAGAATATTAAAACGAACATTTTTGATGGCTCTATCGGATTAAATGGTTCGGTTTCTACCAAAGAAAAAACTCCAACATTCGATATGAATTTAGGTTTAACTCAAGTAGATATTGCACAGTCTTTTACCCAATTAGACATGCTTAAAAAACTGGCTCCTATTGCCGGAATTGTTAACGGTAAAATTAACTCTACCATTAAATTAAATGGAAATTTGGATACAAACGAACTCACTCCCGATTTAAAAACCATCACCGGAGATTTATTAGGACAGTTTCTTTCTACTACCATCAATTCCAGTAATTCGACACTTTTGACAGCTCTGACTTCAAACGTCAAGTTCTTAGATATGAGTAAAATTAATTTGAATGATTTGAAAGCGGCTATTTCCTTCAAAGACGGAAAAGTAAACGTAAAACCTTTCAATATCAAATACCAGGATATTCAAGCTACCGTTGGTGGGTCGCATGGTTTTGACCAAAGCATGAATTACAACATCAAATTCAATGTTCCTGCCAAATATCTGGGAACAGAAGCCAATGCGTTAATTTCAAAATTATCTGCTGCCGATGCTCAAAAACTGGAAAACATTCCGATTAATGCCATTTTAACAGGTAGCTTTTCGAAACCTAAAATCACAACCGATTTAAAAACTGCGGCGACCAACTTAACCAATCAGTTGATTCAGCAACAAAAAACGAAACTAGTGAATAAAGGAACCTCAGCCTTAACCGATATTATCAATAAAAACAAAAAAGCAGGAGACACTACTAAAACAAGTATTCCTGCCACCAAAGCAGAAGCACAAACTAAAGCTAAAGAGGAAGTAAAAGCAAAGGCTACCGACTTATTAAACGGTTTATTCAACAAAAAGAAAAAAGTTGCGGATACAACTAAAGCGAATTAATTTAATTCAATAAAAAAAAGGATGGATTTCTATTGAAATCCATCCTTTTTTTTATTGAATTAAATTAATTATTTTCACACCAAAATCCTCACCACATACCCTTCCGAACCACGAACATTAAAAACCGTTCCATCTTCAAACAACAAATACTGTCCTTTTATTCCAGTTAATTTCCCTTCAAAACTCGGTGTTTTGTCTAAACTCAAACTTTTTACTTTAGAAGGAAACTGTAAAACAGGATATTCCATTTGGTACAAATCATTTTTATCTAAATAAAAATATTCCTGAACTTCAGCTGGAATCAAATTTTCTAATTTCAATCGTTCGGCAACCAAATCTACAGCTTCTATATCATTGGTTAGCATTTTACGCCAATTGGTTTTATCAGCATAATGATTTTTTAAAGCTACCTCGGTAATTCCAGCTAAATATCGATTGGGTACTTCTACAATAGCAATCGCTTCGTTTGCTCCTTGATCAATCCATCTTGTTGGCACTTGAGTTTTGCGTGTCACACCCACTTTTATCTCACTAGACAAAGCCAAATAAACAATATGAGGTTGTAATTGCACCTTTTCTTCATAAGCCAAATCTCTATCAGCAATTCCTAAATGCGCCGTACTCAGCTCGGGTTTCATAATCCAATCGCCCACAGCAGCACTGGAATAAAAACAATCGTAACAAAAACCTTGTCGATAAATTTTCTTTTTTTTGCTACAATTCAAACATTGGAACCCTACAAAATTAATAGCAATATTTTTATCTAACAGCTGGTTTACATTCAAAAAACTATCTTCAAAAACCAAATAATATTGAATAGGATTTCCGTATTCGGTTTCCATTTTAGTAAGTACTCCTTCGTATTGCATTAAGATTAGTTTTTAAAGTTTGATGTTTCGTAAATTTTCCTATTTTTGGTAAAGTTATTATTCCTAAGGTAAATTTCATAACCCTATTTTTTAAAAATGCCAAAACAATTAATCAATTCATTTGCCTCATGGGTTTTAAAACAACGAATCCATCAAATTGAACTTTTCGTAAAATACCCAAACGAGGTTCAGGAAGAGTTACTTATGAATTTAATTGCTGCTGCAAAAAATACGGTTTTAGGCAGAAAATACGATTATGCTTCGATAAATTCCTATGCTACTTTTGCCGAAAGAATTCCGATTTCTACCTACGAAGAATTGCAACCTTTAATCGAAAGAACCCGCCAGGGAGAACAAAATGTTTTTTGGGAATCGCCTATTAAATGGTTTGCAAAATCTAGCGGAACAACCAATGCAAAAAGCAAATTTATCCCTGTAAGCAATGAAGCCTTAGAAGATTGTCATTACAAAGGCAGTAAAGATTTGTTGTGCTTGTATTTAAACAACAACGAAAACTCAGAGCTTTTTACTGGTAAAAGTTTGCGTCTGGGCGGAAGTTCTCAAATTTATGAAGACAATAATAGTTTTTTTGGTGACTTGTCGGCTATTTTAATCGAAAATATGCCTATTTGGGCTGAATTCAGTAGCACACCAAGCAATAAAATTTCGTTAATGAGCGAATGGGAATCTAAAATGGCTGCCATTATCAACGAAACAAAAAGAGAAAATGTGACAAGTTTTGCCGGCGTTCCTTCGTGGATGTTGGTTTTAATGAACAGAATGCTCGAAGAAACTGGCAAGGGAGATTTATTCGAAATTTGGCCTAATCTAGAAGTTTATTTTCATGGTGGCGTGAGTTTTAATCCATACCGCGAACAATACAAAAATATACTTCCTAAAAAAGAATTCAAATATTACGAAATATACAATGCTTCTGAAGGTTTTTTTGCCATTCAGGATCAAAATCATTCCAGCGATTTATTGTTGATGCTGGATTATGGAATTTTCTACGAATTTATTCCAATGGATACTTTTGGAACTCTAAATCAAAAAACCATCCGTTTAGCCGATGTAGAATTGAATAAAAACTACGCTGTGGTTATTACTACTAATTCGGGATTATTCCGTTATTTAGTGGGAGACACGGTTCGTTTTACCTCTTTAAATCCATACCGAATTAAAGTGAGTGGAAGAACTAAACACCATATTAATGTTTTTGGCGAAGAACTAATGATCGAGAATACCGATCAAGCTTTAGCTAAAGCCTGCCAAATTACTCATTCTGAAATAGTAGAATATACAGTTGCTCCAATTTTTATGAGAGAAAAAGAAAAAGGAGCACACGAATGGATGATTGAGTTCAAGAAAAAACCAGATGACATGGCTGTTTTCCAACAAGCGCTGGATGAAACCTTACAATCTCTAAATTCCGATTACGAAGCCAAACGTTATAACAACATGACGCTAAATCCTTTGGTAATCAATGTAGCCAGAGAAAATTTATTTTACGATTGGCTAAAAGACAACAACAAATTAGGTGGTCAACATAAAATTCCGAGATTATCCAATGAAAGAGATTATCTGGAACAGTTGAAAAATATGCAGGAAAAAGTAATTTTATAAAAAAACCCTTAACTCACAGAATTAAGGTTTTGAACTATAAATTTTACAGAAAAATTATTCTTCCAAAATTTTCTTCAAATTCGCTAAGTTTTGAGTTTGTGCATCGGTGATAAATTTCTTCCCTATAACAGACATTAGATTCATTGGATAATCGGAATGTCCGTAAAATTCAGATGTAACTTTAGTTTGATTTTCTGAAACTGCTTCAACAATTGTGGCGGCTTTTTCATCACCTTTCATTGGTCGTTCAAAATGCAAGTCAACGTCAATTCGTCCATCAGTAATAGCTGTAATCTGCTGCGAACCTTCGCCCACATTATCGTCCTTACTATTCCATGAAGCTTTAAAACCTACAGTTCCGTCTGTTCCTTGATAATCCATTACAATATTAGGATCCTGCATAACCCAAATGCTGTATTTCTCTTGATTTTTAATTTGTTTCACATAATCAAAAACCTCTGACTTTGGTTTATCAATAGTGGTTGAAACCGAAACGGTGTAATCCTTTGGTATAAACAAAGCCACAACTAAAAGTAAAACAATAAAAGCTACAATTCCGAATACTATTCTTTTAATGATTCTCATACTTATTGATTTTCGTTTTTATCAAAATTTACCATCCAGTTTACCCCAAACTTATCAACAAACATCCCAAAATAGGCACCCCAAAAAGTATCCGCCATCGGCATAAATGGATTTCCTTCAGCTGACAATCCGTTAAAAATTCGATCGGCTTCTTCCTTAGTTTCCACATTAACAGAAATAGAAACATTTCCACCAAAAACCACATCTCCACTAGCCGAATTACTATCGCTTCCCATTAAAACGACTTTGCCAACAGGCAGGCAAACGTGCATGATTCTATTTCCTTCTTCTTCGGATAATTCAGGAGTATTATCGCCCGCAGGCATATCTTTAAACCTTCCAATGTATGGAAATTCGCCTCCAAAAACAAATTTATAAAACAAAAATGCTGCTTCGCAATTGCCATTAAAAATTAAATACGGATTGATTGTTGCCATAAATTCTATTTAAAATTATTAATTGATTCATTCCTCTGAAAGTTCTTTTATTATAGCTAATACCTTTAAAAATATAGTGTTTTATATCGGTAAGTATTAAGACAATTTACTAAAATCCATATACAAAACGCCCCAACGATGCCCGTCTAAGTCCGCAAAACCACAGCCATACATCCAACCCTGACTCAAAGCTGGTTTTGAAAAAACGGTCCCTCCTGCTTCCTCTACTTTATAAGCAATTGCATCAACCTCTTCCCAACTTTCGGCATCTATAGAAATTAACACTTCTGAACTTTGCTGGGTATCTGTTATTTTATTTTTTATAAAATCCTCAAAAGTAGTTTCTTCAAAAAGCATGATTACAAAATTATTTTCTCCAACTAACAAACAAGTAGAATATTCAGTATCATGTTCCTCGTTAAAAGAAAAACCAAGTTTAGAAAAGAACATCTTGGATTTCTTGATGTCTTTTACCGGAAGATTAAGCCATATTTGTTTTGCCATCCTTATTGAATTTAGCTTAAATTATTTTCGACATACTTTTTAAAATTATCTAAAATAGCCTGCCAACCCTGATATTGTAGTTCTTCTGAATTCACTGATTCCGGCTCAAAATATTCCCTGACTTCAAACCCATCTTCCAACTCCTCAAAAACTATAATAACTACCCTTCCATCTTCGATAGTATAAGCAATTAATTTTTTATCTAAAATAGCCGAATAAGTTCCAACAAAATCAAAACTCATTGTTCCGTCTTTTGAAGCCATAGTCGATTTAAATCTACCACCTACTTTCAAATCATTTTCTGCGAAAGGGGTGTGCCAGTCTTCAGAAGCCATATTCCACTGGGTAATATGCTCCGGCAATGTCCATAAATCCCAAATCTTGTCTATGGAAGCTTGAATTTTTGTTTGAACTGTTATC
>NCET01000074.1 GCA_002280815.1 Flavobacteriales bacterium 32-34-25
ACCGCTGGACTGATACATTGGAACTGAAAAATTTTCTTTTTCCAGATATGCCCTTCCCGCAGCCGGGTCATTGTCCTCGTTGAGGGTTAGAAAGAAAATATCAGGGTTGTCCTTAAATTGGGTATAGAGCGTTTCAATAGAAGGAAATTCAGCCCGACAAGGCGGACACCACGATGCCCAAAAATTGATAAAAACTACTTTCCCTCTTAATGATGAGGTATTTTGTATGCTTCCTTTTCCGTCGGTAAAAGTAAAATCAGTATTTGTCAAACTCGCTGTATCCACATCCTTTTTATCTATACTCGCGTTAAAAATTCCTGTTGCCATTAATTGCCGCAGCACAAATGATTTTGCATCGGGGCTTAGAAGTAATATCCCGACGGTAACGACCATAAATATGGTAAAGGCATTTTTCTTAATGTATTGCAGCTTTTTTGATGGTTGTTTCTTTCCAGAAATTGCGTTATTATTAGGCATAATTCATTCTTTTTTCAGTTAGTTACTCTCGACAAGTTCATTCACAACTTTGATAATTTCGGGACTTGTATAATCCCTGCCACCTTCGATACGGGCAATCATATCTCCGCTTTTGTCTAGTATGACCGTAGTTGGAATTGAGCTACCTAAATAGTTAGAAGGTATTTCGCTGGCTGTAACATAGACAGGCAGATCATATTTATTCTTCTCCATAAATGCGGTGGATTTTTCCATATTGTTGTCGACATCTACCATCAGGAATACGATTTCGTCATTGTTTTTATACCTTCCTCTTAGCTCGTTAATGGTAGGCATTTCCTGAATGCAGGGCGGACACCAAGTAGCCCAAAAGTTGATGAATACTACCTTACCTTTTAATGAGCTTAAGGATAGAGTTTTACCGCTTTTGTCCTTGAAAGAAATATCCGAAGCTGCTGAAGCAGGAGCTTCAGTCGCTGTAACTTCTTTCGTCTTGGTATTCCCGCTTTCAATCTTGTTCTTATCTGTATTTCCACAAGCTGCCACTGAAATGGCTGTAATGATGAAAATCCCGGAACGTACCGATAAATTTTTAAATTTCATTTTCATAACAAATTATTTTATGATTCTTCATTAATCTAATTTTCTATTTACTCAATAACTTTTTAATCATATCCACTACTTCCTTCGAAGAATAGTCAGCACCACCAACCTGCCTTGCGATGATATTGTTTTGCTTATCTACGATAATGGTGGTCGGAATGGAGCCTGAAAATAATTCACGGGATATTTCGCCATCGGGAACATATACTGGCAAATCAAATTTTTTGCTTTTCATCCACTCTTTTGATTTTTCTATTTTTCCGTCCACATCGACCATTAGAAATACCACATCTTGATTATCCTTAAAGGTATTGCTAAGTTCATTAATGGAAGGCATTTCTTGAATACATGGCGGACACCAAGTAGCCCAAAGATTAATGAAAACGACCTTTCCTTTTAAGGATTTTAACGAAATGGTTTTGCCATTTTCGTCCTTTAACTTTAAATCAGGCGTTTGTTGAGAATTGGATACTAATGTTTCCTCGTCATTTATGTGTTGATTTACACTCACACTTGCATTTATACTATTTCTATTTATTGATGCGTATGCCCATCCCGTAATGGCTATTAACGGAATAATGGCTATTTTTTTAAAATTCATTTTCATAATCTTATTGTTTAATTTTACCTTCTTTGATTTCTTCCGATGGTTTGATAATGATTTTGTCTTCTGGAGAAAGATTACCAAAAACCTCTGTAAGTGTATCTAAACGGATACCTTCCTTTACAGCAATTCGTTTTACTTCGTTGTTATTCAATGTTAGTACATACGTTCCAGATTGGGTGTTTAGTACACTCTTGCTTTGTACCCAGCTAGATGGTTTTTTACGTTTTAATTTCAGCTTCACCTGTGCATAATCACCTCCCTGCAATTCGCCCGATGTATTATCTACGTCAAACTCCAATGTTAGCGAGCGATCATGCTGGTCGAGCAATCCAGATGTCCGAGAAAGTTTGGCATCAAACGTCTTACCTGGCTGCGAGCTTACGGTAAAAGAAGCAGACATCCCGTCATAAACAGATGATGCGTGTTTTTCTGGCAGAGATAAGGTAAGACGGAGTTTATTACTCTGAGCCATCATAAACAAAGGTGTAATACCTGCTGTTCCGGCTAATGCCCCAACAGAAACATTCCTTTGTGTTATTACACCATCAAATGGTGCTGTAAGGCGAAGGTACTGTTGCAACTGTGAAGAATGTGCCGTACCCGCCTTAGAAGCATCAAAAGCAGACTTGGCACTTTTCATTGCACTTTTAGCTCTGTCTAGCTCAATATCTGCAACTGCCCCCGTTGTTTTAGAAGCAGTTACCAATCTGTCATAAGCCTGTTTTGCATAAAGGTAATCACTATAAACCTTTTGTTCAGTAGATTTGTCAGAGAGGTACTGTTGTTGCATTTCAGGAGCTTCGAGTACTGCTAAAAGCTGACCTTTGCGAACTCGGTCGCCTCGGTCAACATACATTTTTTTTACAAACCCGGTAACTTTTGCATACACCGCTACCTGTTCGAAGGGTTTGAGTTCTGCCGGAACGGATATTTCGTACTCGGGATTGATTACCTGTATAGGAGCCGCTTTATAGTTTACAGATTTTGCCTGATCCTTTTGCGTTTGTTCTTTTTTCTGCTCTTTTTGTGAACAAGCGGAAAGCAAGAATACCATTGATGTAGTAAGTGCCAGTATGGTTGTTGATTTTTTATTTATTGAAATGCTGTGATACATTGTTTTTTGTTTTTAAAGTTTATTATATCGTTTGTTTATCGGACTGTTCTGCATAATACCTACTGTCTGCATCATCAGGGTCTAACGATGGACTGATTATTGAAGTCCTCGACATTAAGGAAGAAAAGAAATGCGGAACTAGTAACAAGATGGTTACAGTGGAAGCAATTAGCCCTCCAATAACAGCCCTTCCCAAGGGTGCAACTTGTTCGGCTCCGTCGCCTAACCCCATGGCCATTGGTAACATTCCGGCAAGCATTGCCGCTGCTGTCATCAGAACTGGTCTTAACCTTGACGAAGCAGCAAGCCTTGCTGCATTAGCAGGCTTAAGTGCCAGTTTTTTTCGATAATGTTCGGCTTGATTAACCAATAATACTGCATTAGAAACCGATACACCAAGCGACATAATAATACCCATATAGGATTGCAGGTTAAGCGTACTACCTGTGAGGAATAGAATGATAAGACTACCGGCGATAACGGCAGGTAATACCGATAGGATAATAAGCGGTACTTTGAACGATTGATAAAAAGCTGACAACATCAGGAATATAGCTATAATTGCCACACCTAAACCTGCCAAAAGACTACCCAAAGTATCATCTAAAAGCTGTAGTGTACCTTCTGTCCAAACAATAGTTCCACGAGGAGGCTCTCCAGCGTTTTTGATAGCTTGTTTAACTGCTCTTGAAGCTGTACCTAAATCTTTCCCATAAAGATTAGCCACAATGGTAACGTAACGGTTAGGTCCCTTTCTGTTTACTTGAGCAGGAGAAGTAGCCCTTCGTATGGTTGCTACATCTTCAAGTACCGGGCGAAGACTTCCAGCTTTCAATGGAAGTGACCGAAGTCTTTCTTCCGACATAATGCCCTCAGGAATTTGTACTTGTGTTTGAAAAACCAGTCCTGATTTGGGATCAATCCACAGGTTCTTATCCGTAAAGCGGGTAGATGATGTAGCCGTAACGAGGCTACGTGTAATATCCTGCATCGTCAGTCCAAATTGTCCAGCAAGATCACGGTTTACGTCGATTTCCATGGTTGGATAGGCAATAGGTTCGGCAATACGCACATCTCGCAGATAGGGAACTTTTTTAAGGTTTACCTCAATTTTTGATGCATGGGCAAAAGCACCTTTTATCTGATTGGCTCCAACTTTAACTTCAATAGGTGTCATTGCTCCTTGCCCCATAATCTTTTCGGTCAGTTCCATCGGTTCAAAATTGAAAGATACTTCGGGGTGGTTCTTGATAATCTTATTGCGGACTTTCTCTTTAAAATCTTCCATAGATCCATCGTAAAATTTCTTATTGACAGATATTTGTAGTATAGCTTCATGTGAAGAATTACTAAAAAGGAAAATCGGATTTATCGGAGATCCTGCGGGGTGCATACCTACAAATGCAGAGGTAATGTTTAAACCGTTATCAGGCAGTTCTGCTTTAATATCTCCTGTAATATCTTTAACAATCTGTTCTGTTTTTTCTATTCTGCTTCCCTGTGGAGCCTGTATGCGTATCTGAAAATCTCCATTATTGGAAACCGGCATTACATCCGTACCAACAACTGTTAATAACACGCCTGCTATTGCGCTCGCTATTAGCACATATACAACAAAAAGTGGGATAGCTTTGGTTGACCATTTACGCATCCTGTAAGAATAGTTTACCCGGAATTTTTCAAAAAAAGCTCGCTTTCTCGGAGTATCGGCTGCTGTGTTGTGTTTGTTTTTCATCATCCAGTTTGCCAGTATCGGTACAAATGTCTGCGAAGCCAAAAAGGAAGCAATCATTGCAAAGGCAACCGCCATCGAAAGAGGCATAAACATATCTCTAGGAATGCCTGTCATAATGAATGCAGGTGTCAATACCGCAAGAATACATAGTAATATTAATAATTTGGGTATAGAAATTTCGATCAAAGCATCTATAATTGCCCGTTGCTTGGGTTTACCCATTTCCATATGTTGATGTATATTCTCTATCGTTACGGTGGCTTCATCAACGAGAATACCTATAGATAGAGCAAGTCCACTTAATGTCATAATATTGATGGTTTGCCCGAAGAGATATAAAACTGTAACTGCTGTTAGAATGGCAATCGGGATGGTCAATACCACAATGATAGCCCCACGTGTATCTCCCAAGAACAATAGTATCACCAATCCCGTGAAAACAGCTCCTAAAATACCTTCGTGTATAAGGTTGGAAAGGGACCGTTCGATATAATTTGATTGGTCAAATTCATAACTGACCTTTACATCTTCAGGTAATTGGTCTTTAAGCATCGGAATGGCAGCTTTTAGGTTCTCAACAGCATCTAGTGTAGAGGCATCTGCTTTTTTAATAATAGGCAGGTAAACTGAACGTTTTCCGTTTATTAACGCGTAGCCCACTGTTTGATCTGCTCCGTCCTCTACACGGGCTACATCTCCAACATATACAGTACGGTTGTCGCTTGTTTTTACAGGGGTCTTCAACAGCTCCTCAGGTCCTTTAGCGATGGAGTTGATAGGAGCCATCAAGTTTTCTTCCCCTATTCGAATATTTCCAGCAGGAGATGGAAGACTATTTTTGGTAATGGCAACTGTAATATCTTCGGGACTTAATCCATTGGCTTGCATTGCGTCAGGATCTATATTGATCACAATAGAGCGTACGTTTCCGCCAAAAGGAGCGGGAGAAGTAATGCCTGGAATTTGTACGAACATTGGTCTGATTTTGGTCAATGCCAATGTCTGTATTTCGTTTACGGAACGCTGGTCGCTTTCAAAAACAAGGTTACCTACTGGAAGTGAACTACCGTCAAATCTTACCACCATGGGCGGAACCGCTCCGGGGGGAAGAAAACCCATTGCCCTTGAGACGGATGTTGAAACCTCTCCTGCAGCCTGTGCCATATCCGTTCCGGGATAAAATGTAAGCTTCATTAGGGTTAATCCCTGTACGCTTTTGAAATCAATATTTTTTACACCGCTTACAAAAAGAAGTACCTTTTGGAACTCATTAGCCATAAACCCGTCCATGTAAGCGGGCGACAGTCCACCATAAGGCATAGCGACGTACATTGCAGGCAATTCCACTTCAGGAAATATATCTACGTTTATTTTTTTTACGGTATTATAGGAAAAGAAAGCAATTGCTAGTACGACAACCATAATCGCAATTGGTTTTCTTAAGGCAAATCTTATAATGTTCATATACGATTATTTAAAGGTTGTTGAATAAAAAGTCGAAATCTGCAGTTAGCTCCGCTTCATAAGCTAGCAATCCCCAATATTCACGGGAAGCCTCGATATGGGCATTCTCTGCTTGTTCTAGCAAAATGCGTATCTGTAAAAGTTCGCTTAAAGTAATTAAACCGCTTTTGTATCTTGCGAGGTACATATTGTATGCATCTTGCGACTGCTGTACAGCCAGTTTCGTTTTCTGAAGCTGCTCGTATTGCTGGACGATTTTTGCCTGAGAAGCAGATAAATCGGCTTGCATCGCTTGCTGGTACTGTGATTGAATTAGCTTCGTACTTTCGGCTTCTTTGAACAGTTGTTCACCTTTCATGCGATTAGTATGTAGGCTAGTCAAATTCCATGTAATGCCAATACCTGCCAAAAAATTATTAGTGGTATTGCTGAACCCGTCTTTCCATGCACCTGATACATTCCCGTTAGGGCTTATACCTGTTCCCCGATAAGCATAACCACCTAACAGATTAATAGAAGGAAGAGAAGCTCTTTTTTGTGCCTCACCGCTTAAAGTATAATACTCCGATTGTTTGTCTAGCGCATCTAATATGGGGTGCGAAGGATTGATGGTATTTAATTTATTTAAACCATTTTCTGTGGGATTACCGAAACGGTTAATTGATGCTGTGAAATCTATTGTATCATTGCCATACAACTCCAATAGTTTAATATAAGAAGCATTTTTGAAGCCATACCATTTATCATGCTCGCCCATTGCCTGCACATACGATGATGAAGCAAGCAAGCTGTCTGCCGCAGGTCTTAGGCCTGATGCGGACAAGCCCGAAGTTGTTTTTCGGATGTCGTCAAGGCGTTCGGCATTCTTTTGGGTCCATTGCAACTTAGCATTGTTGTAAAGAAGAATGATGTACCTTTCCGATAATGTCTTTTTCAGGTTGAGCAGGTAAGCATCTTTATCGCTGACCGATTTGTTATATAAAGCACCCGCAGCCTCGTTCTGCTTACGGAGCTTTCCGAAAGAGAACATTTCCCAGTTGACAATAGCGGAGCCAAAGGTATTTGCTGCGGTAGAACTACCATCTAATGGTACTGGGCCATTTACGTTAAAAAAGCCAGACTGCGGAAAGAAACCACCTGCACTACCTTCATAAGTTCCATAAGTATTTTGTGCCTGTGCGTTTATCTGCGGTAGCATATTGCCTTTTACTGCCCGTTGGTTGAACTTTGCGGCATCAATGTCCGATTTTTTAGCACTAATACCCGGATAGTTTTCTTCTACTTTAGGCCATAAACTGCCTAAGGTGTGTTCCTTGTGCTGCTGCGCATATAGCGGAAAAGCAGCAACAACGGCTAGCCACAACGCAGTGGCCGCCATAATATGTTTGATCATATTGATGTACGATTTTAAAAGCCGTAATAACGACTTCAGTTTATTTTTTAAAAAGGGAAAAAATAGAAATGCATCCTAAATGAGATATTGCGTTCAAATTAGGAAAAGAAACTAAAGAGAGAAATGGATGAGAAGTTTTCGGTATTCTAAAAAGATAGAGATAGAATTACGAATTTTTCCACTACTATTATATAGTGGGTGTTTAGTTTGTTTCTTTTGTTGACGAAGACCAAAAAAGAAAAAAGTAGTAACTGCAAGAAGAATTACTGGTAATAAATCTTGAGAACTATACGATGATTTATGATCTATTTGGCTATCGACAACATCAATCTGTGAACATTTTTCAAATGTGTTTACAGGTAAATTATGGTTGCCTTTAGGCATACCTTGTTCAGTTTTTGGAGGGAAACCAGCGAGTGTTTTAATACTAGCCTTAACTGAGCAGGATGAAAGAAACATCACAAGAAATGCAGCGAATACAAAAAGGTATCGCTGAAAACTTTTTAGACTATGTGATATTTTATTATTCATCAATATGCTAAAATACTTTAATTTGGCTAACAATCCAAACGGAAGTCTGTGTTTTAATATTTTTTAACATCAATAACTAGTCAATTTGAGGTTTTAAATAGTTAGCTATAGCAGTGTAAATTATATATGTTTATCCTTCTTTTTGTGTTCTTTGAGTTGATAGGTAAAGTTCAGATAAAGATTATTTTCATGCAATTTTGTTGTACTAGTAAAAGGTAATCTAGTAATGTGCATGTAACCTATGTCAAATTTTACATTTGGCACAAGTTTGTATTCAATATTCAATCCTAAACGGTCGTGATCAAAGAAATGATGGTATGTTGTACCAGAAAGATTAAAAAGCAATTCATCAAAAATGCCTACCTTTAATTTTCTAGTAAAGTCGTAGCGAAAGCCAAAACGGTTTCGAAGCCTTATTATATCTGCTTGATTGTTGTCAAATATTCGATATTCGACAGCTGATCTATCTACTATATAAAACTTTTTAAGGATTTCATGTTGTAATTCAACTGCTGCCGAAAAACGAATTTCACTGTTGGGTATAACTGTTTCATCCGAATGTTGTTGGATAATCCTGTAGTTCTTAAAATAGGCGAAAGGCGATAAGGAAAATTTTACATCTTCATTGTGTTGATAATGTACCCAATTCCTGTAAGCAAACATCAAGTTTTCACCTAACATATTCTCGTTTTCAAAGCCGTTTTGTCTCCTGTGCTGAAGCTCATTGTCTATTTTGAATTTTTCGCCGACTGGAATGCTCAAGGTACCTCGAAACCATGCGTTGTAATGATCTTGTGCCTGTAAAGTTTGGGCAATAGAAATCCATATCGCTGTTACCAACAATCTTTTAAACCAATACATAATCGTTAATTAATGAGGTAGTTTATCTCTAAAATAACCGTACACCCATGTCCCAACAATCGCAAAGAATAAAGTTACAATCATGACAGTTACTCCAGTTCCAATTTGTGCGAAAATAGGTCCAGGGCATGCACCAGTAATAGCCCAGCCTAAACCAAAAATCAGTCCACCAATGATCTGACCTTTATTGAATTTCTTATCATGAAACTCTATTTTTTCGCCATAAATGGTTTTTATATCAAGTTTTTTAATCATAAAAACCGAAATTGCACCAACTATAACAGCACTACCAATAACACCGTACATATGAAAAGATTGAAAACGAAACATTTCTTGTATGCGGTACCAACTGATTATTTCGGCTTTTATAAATACTATTCCGAATAATAAACCTACTATTAAGTATTTGATATTGTGGTACCATTTATGTTCTAAATGGCTTTCGTTTATGCATACCGTGTCTAATGAGCGGCTTTCGAAATCTTTGTTTTTATCTATATTTTTCATTTGTATTAGTATTTAAAGAGAGAGAATTATTGGAAGTATAATGTTTGCCATAAATAATCCGCCAATAAAAAAGCAGCAAGTAGCAATTAGCGATGGCAATTGCAGATTTGATAATCCAGAAATTGCATGTCCACTTGTGCAGCCACCTGCATAACGAGAACCAAAACCTATCATAAAACCACCGACAACCATCATTAAAAATCCTTTTATTGTAAAGAGATTTTCCCAAGAAAAAATTTCTTGTGGCAACATTCCGTTGATATTTTTTATACCGTAGCTTGCTAATTCAGTTCTCAAATTCTCATTAATGATTATAGGGTTTGGATTGGCTAAAAAACTAAAAGCGATTACACCTCCAATTAGTATTCCAACTACAAAAAATAT
>NCET01000451.1 GCA_002280815.1 Flavobacteriales bacterium 32-34-25
CAGAATCCAACAGGAAATTGATTCTATTAATCCAAAATTTGGTCATTGGGAACAAATAAAACGTTTTGAACTTACTGCTGATGTTTGGTCTATTGATGGCGGACAATTGACGCCTACACTTAAATTGAAACGTAAAAACGTTTTAGAAAAATACCAGGATTTATATCAAAAAATATATAGCGCTTAAATAAAACCTATTTCTTAACTAAAAAGAGATTGTTTCACACAGGATGAAACAATCTCTTTTTTTTTGCATCAAAAACCATTTTTTAACAAAAAAATAGTGGTTTTTTATTATGCACGCATACTATTATTTCTTATATTTGAAACAACAACAATGCTAATATCATAATTTTTAGATTAAAATAAAATGATTATGATAAAAAAATGATTTTCTATTTGACAGAAACTTAATCAGCATGCCACATGAAAAACAAAACGATAGATTACATCTTAAGGGCGACTTGGCAAGCTATTTCCAGAATGTATAATGAAGAAGCTACCAAATATGGAGCTACAATGGCAACTGGATTTACATTATTAAGTATCGACAAAGAAAAAGGAACACCATCGACTGCTTTAGGCCCAAAAATGGGAATGGAACCCACAAGTCTGACTCGCATATTGAAATCGATGGAAGAAAAAGGATTGATTATTAAAAAGAAAAATCCAAATGACGGTCGAGGGGTATTAATTTACCTTACTGACTATGGCAAAGAAAAAAGAGCTTTATCTAAAAGTACCGTTATCCAATTTAATGAAAGTATTAAAAAACATATCTCTGATGAAAAATGGGAAAACTTTATAGAAATTGCCGAAACCATCAACAAATTAATACAGGAAAAAAAAATATTTAACCAATCTGAAAATACAGGAAATGAAACGCACAATTAAAAAAGTTGCCGTAATTGGTTCAGGAATCATGGGTTCAGGAATTGCTTGTCATTTTGCAAACATCGGTGTTGAAGTATTGCTTTTGGATATTATTCCAAGAGAACTTACTGAAGCGGAAAGCAAAAAAGGACTCACTTTGGAAAGTAAAGTAGTTAGAAACCGAATTGTAAACGAGCATTTGGCTAATTCCCTAAAATCAAATCCTTCTCCTATTTATAGTCAAAAATTTGCCAGTAGAATCAGCACCGGTAACACGACTGATGATATGGCAAAAATTGCTGCTGTAGATTGGATCATAGAAGTTGTGGTAGAACGTTTGGATATTAAAAAATTGGTTTTCGAACAAATTGATCAATATAGAACGCCTGGAACTTTGATAACTTCTAATACTTCTGGAATTCCAATTCATTTTATGAGCGAAGGACGAAGCGAGGATTTCCAGAAACACTTTTGTGGAACACACTTTTTTAATCCTGCGCGTTACTTAAAATTATTCGAAATTATTCCGGGGCCAAAAACTTCGACCGAAGTATTGGATTTTTTGAATAATTACGGAGAGCAATTCTTAGGAAAAACTTCGGTTGTTGCCAAAGATACTCCTGCTTTCATCGGAAACCGTATTGGAGTTTTCGGAATCCAAAGTTTGTTTCATTTGGTCAAAGAAATGAATTTAACCATTGAAGAAGTTGATAAATTGACAGGACCAGTTATTGGTCGACCAAAGTCGGCTACTTTTAGAACTGTTGATGTGGTAGGTTTAGATACTTTAGTTCATGTTGCCAATGGAATTTATGAAAACTGTCCTGAAGACGAAGCTCATGAATTATTCAAACTTCCGGAATTCATCACCAAAATGGTCGAGAACAAATGGTTTGGAAGCAAAACTGGACAAGGTTTTTACAAAAAAGTAGACAAAGATATTCTTTCTTTAGATTTGAATACCTTGGAATATCGCGCAGCTAAGAAAGCATCGTTTGCCACTTTAGAACTCACAAAAACCATTGATAAACCTATTGATCGTTTTAAAATTTTAATAAAAGGGCAAGATAAAGCAGGCGAATTTTACAGAAAAAGTTTCGCTGCCTTATTTGCTTATGTTTCCAATAGAATTCCTGAAATATCAGATGAATTATACAAAATTGACGATGCCATGAAAGCTGGTTTTGGCTGGGAAAATGGTCCATT
>NCET01000075.1 GCA_002280815.1 Flavobacteriales bacterium 32-34-25
AAACAATGTGCAATTACAACAGCTTTCTGACGAATATCTGGTTCAGTTGGATTTTGCTGAACAACAACATCATGAACAGCAGCAACAATACCAACAGCAGCAACAATACAAATACGATCAACAACAACAGCAGCAACAATAATTCTTTAAAACTGCTATATCATACAAAAAGCGAATCTAATGGGATTCGCTTTTTTTGTATTTATAAAATATTATCTGTTTGACAACCAACTTTGTGGATTATTATAAGTTGTATTTTGCAACAGCAAAAATTTAATTTCGGTTTTGCCTGTATCACCGTTAGTACGTATTCTACCAAGGTTTTGTTTAATACTTACTTTATCGCCTTTACTTACCGAAACAGAACTTAAGTTTTGATAAATGGTAAAATAATCTCCGTGTTGAATCATTACTGCTTTATTTGATGGCGATAAAACCATAACACTAGAAACTTCTCCACCAAAAACGGCTCTTGCATTGGCTCCATCATTAGTAGTAATTACTACACCACTATTATGAACTACCAATGTATTGTAAATAGGGTGGGGTTGATCTCCATAACCTAATGAGATAAATCCTTTTTCTACTGGCCAAGGAAGATTTCCTCTATTGGCTCTAAAATTATCAGCAATTAGTTTATTCTCAGGAGTCATTTCTATTCTTGACGAAGAGACTGATGTTCTAGAAACCGTTTCTTTTATTTCTTTTTTAGTAGTTGTCCCTGATTTTGATTTATCACCTGAAGCCGCTGCTGCAGCTGCCGCCGCTTTAGCACGTTCTAAGGCCGCTTTTCTATTAGCCTCGGCAATAGCTTCACGACTTTTACTAGGGTTTGTCTTTCCTTTTGATTTTCTGCCAATAATTTTTGTTTCGCAATCTTTTGAAGCTTCAATTTTTCGTTGTAACTCACTAATTCTGTTGACTTCGCATTGATTTCTTCTCCTTGCGATTTTCTAAAACTGGTATATTGTTTTAAGTATTGTGCTCTTTTATAAGCTTGCAAAAAATTCTCTGAAGAAAGTATAAACATCGCTCTACTTTGCTCGGAACGACTTTTATACGAATTGACAATTTTCTTAGCATAATCTTCTTTTAAAACATTTAGCTCTCTATTCAACTTGTTTATTTTAAGTTGATTACGATACATGTCGTCGCCTAAAAGTCGGGTTTGCTTTTCGGTAGTATTGATTAAGTTTTCTTTCAGCCTGATTTTATTTTTTTGAATCAAAAAAACATTCATTGCTGATTTTTCCTTTGACTTGACGTTTTTCAACATCTTTTCATTCTCTCTAATTTCTTTTTGAATTTGAGCTTTGCGTTGTTCTAACTTTTCTTGCTGCGATTGACTCCACATAGTAGAGGTCAAGCATACAAATAACAGACTAAGGAAATATTTTGGCATCTTAAAAAATATATTTTTGCAAATTTACTTAATTATTATTCTTTTGTACCCATCTGGAACACTATATGGGAAAGAAAGTTCTTCATTAAATGAAACTGAGTTGTAATTTAAATTAATTTCCGATTTTCCTTTGGGTTGAGCGGTTTTAATTTCAATACTTGATGGTAAATTGGCTTCTTTATGAGCTACTCTTTCCGGATATGCAATTTGGATTGTTCTATTCTCGGTCGTTTGGCTTACTTCTTGCTTGTTTACCGTAAAATCGTTCGGATTAAAATAATAGGTTTTTTTAGTATTTCCATTATTCGAATCGTCTAAACGGTACAAATTATCTAGTAAAATCTGAGTGTATTTTCCTTTGTTCAAATCGTCCAAAGCTTCTCCAACTAACATATTTTGAATTTTGCTGTAATCTAAATCGGTTCCTAACCACTGACTCAGAGCACTAAAATCGCCTTCAAAATAAGTTCCTTTTATCTTTTCGTAATAACTTACCGAAGTAGGAGTTATAGAAGCTTTTGCCATTGTAATTCCTATAAAACGGATGCTTACCAGTATTTGTTGGTCTTTTTTTATTTTAATCTCTGCGCTTACATTTTGTGCTTGTTTATCATCGGCATAACGCGCATTGGCTTTGATATATAATGTAGAAAATTCGTTTTTATTGCTGTAATGATTGTCAATTACTTTTGTTGTTTTCATTTCATCAACTGGTTCCGTTGCTGTTGCCGATGTTACAATAGCTTTGGGTTTACAGGAAACCATGAAAATGATTGCTATTAATACTAAGAATTTATTCATTTTGTTTTTGTTTTTTTAATAATTCGTTGGCTTTTGAGAAATAAAACTCTTTTTTGTTTGCATCTCCTAAACCATTATAGGCTTCTCCTAACTGAATGTTGTAATTAATTTCTAACGAAATATCTTCTACTACATAATCCATGCCCATTTCTAACATTTCTTTGGCTTTCTTAAATTGCTGCAACTGATTGTAAGCTAAACCTGCATAATAATAAAACTGTGGTTGTGCTGGATACAATGCTACCATATCATTTGCAATTTTTAACGCTTTGTCAAATTCAGCTTGCTTTGTGTAAATATCTAACAAAAGTAAACTGGTTTCTACTTCGTCTAGATTATTTTTCTTAAACGAAAGTTGATAGTATTTTACCGCTTTGTCAAATTGTTTTTTGTTGTGGTAATATTTCCCAATTTCTTTGGCCACATTCACATTAGTATCATTGTCAAAATAACCAATGGCTTTATCTAAAACGGGTGTAAGTTGTGGATTAGTATTAAGGTAGATTAGAAATTCATTAAAAATGCGATGTTTTATTTTGCTGTCAATTTTCGAACTAGCTAAAACAGTATTCATTGCATTTATAGCTTTTTCACTATCATTATTAATCAAATAGCTTTTAAACAAACTTACTTGTGCCCACTCCGAATTAGGAATTTGCTTTTCTAATAAACGAGCTGTTTCCAGTACTTTTTCTAAATTATCTTTTTTAGAATACAAATAAATCAACGAGATATAATTGGATTCCTCTTTGGGATATTTATTGATTTGCTCTACTAAATTAGTGATTTCAGCATCCTGGTATTGTCCTTTGGATAAAATTTGCAACTTGTAGTTATCTCTTCTGTCCGATTTCCCTATGGTTTCATTTAACTCATTGATAAGCAACAAGGCTTTGTCAAATTCAGCCGTATTCATGTACAGTGAAACTAAATCTTCTTTGAATTTAGGATCTAATGGAATGAGTTTATTAATTACTTTAACACCGTCTACAAAATCCTTGGTTTCATAATCTACATCGTACATTCCTATTAAAAACCATTTGTTTTTAGGATCTAATGAATGTGCTTTTTCGAATGAAGAATAGGCATTTTTATAGTCTTTTAAGAAAAAATAATTTTTGCCTAATTCATGGTGAATTGTAGCGTTGTTAGCATCTATTTTTAAGCAACGTTCTAGAGCTACAATAGCTTTATCGTAATTTTCGATTCCTTTTTGCTTTAAAGCTTCAAAAAAATACTCTTTAAATTTATTGTCTTCGAGTTTAATTTCTTCGGGTTCCGTTTGTGCCCAAGACAAAGCCGAATTGCATAGCAAAACTAACATTATCAGTAAAGAAACTAACTTTTTCATTTTTACCAATTAACTCATTAACATAAGGCTTTTGGTGTCATTTCGACGAAGGAGAAATCACACTAGATGCTTTCTCCCGTTATGTGATTTCTCCTTCTTCGAAATGACAAAATCATACTGTTTTAGTGTACTACATTATTCTAATACCGAATAATCCCCAATACTTATACTTGTAAAATTACCATCAAAACTAGCATGATTTCCTATCATAGCATTGTCTAAATTGGCATTTTTAATATGTGCATGCGTTTGTACCAAACTGTTTTTTATACTACTATCAACAACATGGCATCCGTTTCCTAAAGACACATTTGGACCAACAGTTGCGTTAATCAAAACCACATCATCGCCTATAAAACAAGGTTCAATAATTGTTGAATTTTCAATTTTCACCTTTTGAGAAACCAAACTTTCTTTGTCTTCTGCTAAGAAAGCAAGCATTCTCGAATTAGTTTCTACAGTAACATTTTTGTTTCCGCAATCCATCCAGGCGCTGACTTCGCCTGTTTTAAATACTTTTCCATTAGCCATCATGTTTTTGATACCATCGTTAATTTGGTATTCGCCACCATTCTGGATGTTGTTGTCTAAAACATTTTGTAATTCTTGTTTTAAAACACCAATTTCTTTGAAATAGTAAATCCCGATAACAGCCAAATCACTTACAAATTCCTTTGGTTTTTCAACCAATTCGATGATTTCGTTATTAGCGTTCAGTTTAACTACACCAAAAGCTTCCGGATTCTCAATTTGTTTTACCCAAATTACCGAATCAGCAGTTGGATCCAATTCAAAATCGGCTCTAATTAAAGTATCTGCATAAGCAATTACTGCTGGGCCAGAAAGTGAATCTTTGGCACACATAATCGCATGACCTGTTCCCAAAGCTTCATTTTGATAATAAATAGTTCCTTTTGCGCCTAATTTTTCGGCAATAGCAATTAAGTCTTGCTCTACTTTTTCGCCAAAACTTTCGTGGATAATAAAAGCAACTTCTTCAATATCCTGATTCAAAACTCCAGCAATATCTTCTACTAATCTATGAACGATTGGTTTTCCAGCAACTGGAATTAATGGTTTAGGAATGGTTAATGTATGTGGGCGTAGACGAGATCCTCTACCAGCCATTGGAACTATTATTTTCATTTATTTTGTCATTGCGAGGAACGAAGCAATCTCATCCTCATATTAATTATTATTTTAACCGTAAAGTTTACGAAGTCCTTCGACTCCCGAAGTATCGGGACAGGATGACACGCAAAGTTCACGAAGGTTTTATTTTGATTTTCTTTGTTTAATTGCAGTCTTCTGCCAACTGCTTTCTAAAATTCTGATTACTGCAAACTATTTTACTCCTGTACTTCCAAAACCACCTGCTCCTCTTGAAGTTTCTGATAATTCTTCCACTTCAGTCCATTCGGCGCGCTCGTGTTTGGCAATGATTAATTGTGCAATGCGTTCACCGTTTTGGATTTCAAAAGCCTGATTGGATAAATTAACTAGAATTACTCCTATTTCTCCACGATAGTCAGCATCAACCGTTCCGGGACTATTCAATACGGTGATTCCGTTTTTAAAAGCCAGTCCGCTTCTTGGTCGTACCTGCGCTTCGTAACCTATCGGTAATTCGATAAAAAGACCTGTTTTAACGATGGTTCTTTCTAATGGTTGCAACGTTATAGATTCTGTTAAATTAGCTCTTAAATCCATTCCTGCCGATGCTATGGTTTCATAACTTGGTAGAAGGTGTTGCGATTTATTGATTATATTAATTTTCATTCTTTAATTTTTTTATGAAAAGACAAAGCTTATCCTTACTGATTATTTTTAGGTTTAAGAATACTTAGTAAAGTAGTTTTTTCATTGTGATAGATGAAATAGAGGAACAAAAGTAACAATGCAACTCCAACAAAATAATTTTCTCTAAAATAATAAAAGGAAACCACAGAGAAAGCTATAGACAAACCCAAATAACTGCCTATTTTTTTAAAATCATAGGGGATAGGGTAGTATTTATTTCCAAGATAATACGAAATCAACATCATACTTCCATAAGCCGCAAGTGTAGCAATAGCCGATCCCGAATAACTCATTGACGGAATTAATAAAAAGTTTAGCGCCAAAGTGATAATAGCTCCCACAATTGAAATGTAAGCTCCAATATAAGTCTTGTCAATTAATTTGTACCAAACCGAAAGATTGGTGTAAATTCCTAAACAGAAATTAGCCAAAATAATCAACGGTACCACTTTCATGGCCACCCAATACGATTCGTCACGAATCATTAACATTTTGAACAAATCAGCAAAAACGATAACACTTAGCATAATAAACGAACCAAAAATGACAAAATATTTCGTTACCATTGCATAGGTTTGTGGTGCGTTTTCCTCTTTAGCATGACTAAAAAAGAAAGGTTCTATTCCCAGAGTATAAGCCGTGCGGTACAAAACCATAAACAAACCCAGTTTGTAACAAGCCGAATAAACACCAACTTCATCTTCGGCAATATTTTTTGGTAATAATCGATCCAAAAGGATTTTATCAAATTGTTCGTTGATAGCAAAAGCAATTCCGGCAACCAAAATAGGTAATCCGTAAACCATCATTTTTTTCCATAAACTAAAATCGAATCTCCATTTCAGGAAAACGTAATCAGGCGATAAAACCACAAAAGTCAATAAACTTGCAATAATATTAGCTAAGAAAATATAGCCCACCTGGAAGTTTTCTATGTAAAATGTACTAATTAAACCGCTAGGATTTAGTGCCGATAATTTGGGTAAATAAATTAAAAACAAAATGCTCAATAATAGGTTTACCAATACGTTTCCAATTTTAATAATTGCATACATCATCGGTCTTTGAACAGCCCTTAACTTTGAAAAAGGAATAATAACTAAGGCATCCAATGTTAAAATCCAAATGGTATACGTTATGTATTGGGAATCGATACCTGACCAATCGGCTAAGGTAGTTCGGAATAAAAGAGCCACAACCAGAAAAACTAATGTTGTCCAAAAAATAGAAACCATCGAAGTTTCGACAACTGTTTTTTTATCTTCTTCTTTATTGTAGAATCTAAAAAAAGCGGTTTCCATTCCGTAAGCCAAGATCACATTGAAAAAAATCATCCAGGCAAAAATGATAGTTACTTTTCCGTACTCTGCCTTAGGAAGCAAATCGGTATAAAGGGGTACTAATAAGAAACTAAACATCCTAGGCAAAACCGTAGCAAGTCCGTAAATGGCTGTTTGTTTGAAAAGATTTTTATATAAACCCAAAATGATATGTCTTAATACTTTTTAGAAAACAAAAATAACTAAATCTTTGGTTTAATCGGTGTAGGATTTACACCTATTATAGTTTCTTTTTAAAATTTTTCAAAAAAAAAGTCCCGCAATTGCGAGACTCTTAAATCTATTTCGAATAAAAATATTATCCATTCAAAGCTTCAGCTCCACCAACAATCTCTAAGATCTCGTTAGTAATTGCAGCTTGACGTGCTTTGTTGTATGTTAATTTCAATTGATTTCTCAATTCAGTAGCGTTATCTGTAGCTTTGTGCATTGCTGTCATACGTGCACCATGCTCTGAAGCAAATGAATCACGGATTCCTTTGTACAATTGTGTTTTCAATGATTTAGGAATCAAAGTCAATACAATTTCTTCTTTTGATGGTTCGAAAATATAATCTCCAGCAGTAACATTTGCATCAGATTTAACAGGAGCTAATGGTAAAAATTGTTCTGTTTGAACGATTTGAGTAGCAGCATTTTTAAATTGGTTATAAATCAATTCAATTCTGTCATACTCACCACTAACAAATTTTTGAGTTAATGTTTCAGCAATAGCTGCTACATTATCAAAAGTCAAATCATCAAAAACACTACTTTGATTATCAACTACAGTATTTGTTTTGCTTAAAACATCATTTCCTTTTTTACCGATAGCAAAAATATCAACTTGTTTTCCTGCAAAATAGGCTGCACGATTTTTAGCTTCTTTAATTACGTTAGTATTAAAAGCACCACACAAACCTCTGTTAGAAGTAATAGCTACTAATAATACTTTTTTTACTTCACGTTGTGTAGTAAATTCTTCTCCTGTTCCTCCTTCAAGAGTTGCAGAAAGACTTTGTAATAATTCCGTTAATTTTTCGGCATAAGGGCGCATGGCTGTAATTGCATCCTGAGCTTTTTTAAGCTTGGCTGCAGATACCATTTTCATCGCCGATGTGATTTGCATCGTAGATGAAACGGAAGTAATTCTATTACGGATTTCCTTTAAATTTGCCATTCTAAATGTGTAAATTTATCAATTTGTCAATGTGCAAATGACTATCATTTACACATTGATTCATTGGTATATTGATTAATTGTACTTTGCTGAAACTTCTTTCGCTACAGTTTCGATTACATCTGTAATTTCGTCTGTTAACTTACCTGCTTTTAAAGCATCAAGAGTAGCTCTGTGCTTAGTGTTTAAGAATGCCAAGAAATCTTTCTCAAATTCTTTTACTTTGTTTACAGGAACATTTCTCAACAAGTTTTTAGAACCAGCATAGATAATTGCTACTTGGTCTTCAACAGTATAAGGATCATTCAAACCTTGTTTCAAAATCTCAACGTTTCTTTTTCCTTTTTCAATTACGTTTAAAGTAACTGCATCAAGGTCAGAACCAAATTTAGCAAACGCTTCCAATTCACGGAATTGAGCTTGATCTAATTTTAAAGTTCCAGAAACTTTTTTCATTGATTTAATTTGAGCATTACCTCCAACACGAGATACCGAAATACCTACGTTAATTGCCGGACGAACCCCAGAGTTAAACAAATCTCCATCAAGGAAAATTTGACCATCAGTAATCGAAATTACGTTTGTTGGGATATATGCAGAAACGTCACCTGCTTGAGTTTCGATAATTGGTAAAGCTGTTAATGAACCACCACCTTTAACGATTCCTTTGATAGAATCTGGTAAATCATTCATGTTTTTAGCAATTCCGTCATCAGCGATAACTTTACAAGCTCTTTCTAATAAACGAGAGTGTAAGTAGAAAACGTCTCCAGGATATGCCTCACGTCCCGGTGGTCTTCTTAATAAAAGAGAAACCTCACGGTAAGCAACAGCTTGTTTAGATAAATCATCATAAACAATAAGAGCTGGACGACCAGAATCTCTAAAATATTCTCCAATTGCAGCACCTGCGAAAGGAGCATAAACTTGCATTGGAGCTGGATCAGAAGCATTAGCAGCAACGATAACTGTATAAGCCATTGCTCCTTTTTCTTCTAACATTTTTGCAATTCCTGCTACAGTTGAAGCTTTTTGCCCAATTGCAACATAGATACAAAATACTGGTTTACCAGCATCGTAAAATTCTTTTTGATTTAAGATAGTGTCAATACAAACAGTTGATTTACCTGTTTGACGGTCACCAATAACCAACTCACGTTGTCCACGACCAACCGGGATCATAGCATCTACTGCTTTTACACCTGTTTGTAATGGTTCAGTAACTGGTTGACGGAAAACTACTCCAGGAGCTTTTCTTTCCAAAGGCATTTCGTATAAGTCACCACCAATTGGTCCTTTTCCATCAATTGGAAAACCAAGAGTGTTTACAACACGTCCTACCATTTGTTCTCCTACTTTAAGAGAAGCGATACGTTGTGTTCTTTTTGCAACAGAACCTTCTTTGATTCCTGTAGATGGTCCTAAAAGTACCACACCCACATTGTCTTCTTCAAGATTCAATACAATAGCCTCAAGACCATTTTCAAATTCAACTAACTCACCGTATTGAACATTTGAAAGCCCGTAAATACGAGCAATACCATCTCCAACTTGAAGTACTGTTCCTACTTCCTCCAGCGTAGCGCCAGATTCAAAACCTTCTACTTGCTTTCTTAATATTGCTGAAATTTCAGCAGGTTTGATTTCCGCCATCTTAATTTATAATTTAGACACTTAATGTGCAATAAAACTAGTTACTTAATTCTTTTCTTAATACTTGTAATCGGTTAGCGATAGAAGCATTGTATTGCTTATCGCCTATAGTTAAAATAAATCCTCCAATGATAGCAGGATCTACAATATTTTTAATAGTCATT
Source organism: Flavobacteriales bacterium 32-34-25 (assembly GCA_002280815.1). Lineage (GTDB taxonomy): Bacteria > Bacteroidota > Bacteroidia > Flavobacteriales > Flavobacteriaceae > Flavobacterium. The sequence continues at coordinate 9,671 of NCET01000075.1, forward strand.
TTTTTATCTGACAAAGATGCAATTTTAGCTAAAACTTTAGCTTCTAAATCGGCATCCATTGGGATAGCAGTAGTTACTTTAGCTACTTCAATACCATTAGCTTCATCAAATAAATTAGAATAGGCTACTGCAATAGCTTCCAGGATTTCAAATCTTTTATTTTCAAATAATAAATGAAATAACCCTTTTGTTACACCATTGATAGTAGCAAAAACTTCTAATAATGCATTTTCTTTTACCTCAACACTAATGGTTGGACTTTGAATAAAAGCATTTAATTCAGAGTTTCCTTTGATTGTTGACGCAATTAAAATCATGTCGCTATTCACCTCATTAGCCACTCCTATTGAGTCTGCCATGCTAAGGATTGCTTTTGCGTAACGAATTGCTGCTCTTGTACCTGCCATAATATTAGTTTAGCTTTACGTCACCTAACATTTTCTCAACTAATTTAGTTTGAGCTTCAGT
>NCET01000076.1 GCA_002280815.1 Flavobacteriales bacterium 32-34-25
GAAAATCCAGGTTGGTATTTTACCGCTGCAACAGGTTCTAATTCAAAAGATCCGGTAATTAATTTTACTGTTACAGGAAATTATTCTCTGCGATTAAGAACAATAAATTCCTGTGGAATAGAGCGTGAAATAATAAAAACAATTGAGGTTAAAAAACCACCAATCATTACTTTAGATCCTATTTCTGATTTTTGTAATTCGGCTACGATTAGGCCGGTGGGTAAAGTAATTGAATATTGTGGACCAAGTTCAGAGTTGACTTATTTATGGAGTTTTCCGGAAGGTTCACCGTCGAGTTCTACTTCTTTAGATCCGGGACCAATTAATTATGCAAGCAGTGGAAATTATACCGCTACTTTTAGTGTTATAACTAGTTGCGGAACTTTTTCTGTTCCACGAAGTTTTTCAGTAAATACCGTTTTATCGCCAATGATCTCTAACAAAACAGATAAAATCTGTAGTGGTAGTTCTTTTACAACTACTCCAAGAAGCGGAGGAGGCGATAATGTACCTGCTGGAACAACTTATACCTGGTCAACACCTACAGTTTCACCTCCAGGCGCAATCAGTGGTGCATCGGCACAGTCAAGCCCCAGAACCAGTATAAGTCAGACATTAACGAACAATACCAGTAATCGCGCGACTGTTACTTATACTGTTTCACCTACAGCAGGAAGTTGTCCAGGACCTAATTTTACAGTAACCATAACTGTAGATCCTTTAATTAATTCCAATCCTGTTATTAGAAATACGACTTGTTTTGGTGCTAATGATGGTGCCATTAATTTAACAGTAAGAGGAGGAATTCCATTTACTACAGGCGATCCCTATCAGTTTTCTTGGACTGGTCCTAGTGGATTTACAAGTACTGATGAGGATATTTCAAATATAGTAGCAGGAACTTATAATTTGACTATTACTGATAATGGCAATTGTCCGTTTTCTACCAGTTATGTAGTTAATCAGCCAGGGAAATTTATTTTTACAGGCTCTAAAACAGATATTTCCTGTCATAATATGAATGACGGACAAATTAATTTGAATGTAAGTGGAGGCACAGCACCTTATACTTATGTTTGGACTAAAGACGGAAATCCATATTCTGCTTCTACGAAGGATATTCGAAATTTAGCCGAAGGCGTTTATCATGTTACCATTACTGAAGTCAATAATTGTGATGTACTTGAAGATACTTATACCATTGTTAATCCGCCTTTATTGGACGTTACTTTGGCCAGACAACAGGATATTCTTTGTTATGGTTACGCAACAGGTGAAATTGATGTCAATGTAGCAGGAGGAAGAGCGGTTGAAACGAGTCCAGGAGTTTTTAATTATAGCTATTTCTGGACGGGACCTAACGGATTTACCAGTACGGCTAAGAATTTACGCAATGTACCGGCAGGAACTTATCGATTAAGAGTTACCGATAATTCGCGCTGTACTGATGATTTAGTGGTTGTTTTGACTCAAAATAGCGAAATTAAATTAACATATACTAAAACCGAAATCGCCTGTTATAATGATGCCAATGCTTCTATCACCATTACGAATATTACAGGAGGTGTTCCGTTTGCTACTGGAGAGCCTTATATCATTAAATGGAGTAATTTAGGAACAGGGAGAGTACAAAATAATTTATCGGCAGGAACTTATATTATTACTGTAGAAGATGCTTTAGGTTGTCCAAAAGTATTCCCTGTTATTATTGACAATGTTCCTGAATTTTCGATTACTCCCGATGTGAAACAAATTAGCTGTTTTGGAGCTAAAGACGGTCATATTCGATTGAACTTAGTAGGAGGAGTGGCTCCTATACAATTAGTTTGGAGTGATAATTCAACTGCTGGAGTAGAACGTAACAATCTACCTCCAGGAAGATATTCAGTAGTTATTACAGATAAAAAATTATGTAAGATAGAACAAAGTTTTATTATTAATGAGCCTTTGCCTATTGAGTTAAGGGCTGATGTTTCTAATCCGTTGAGTTGTGATAATGCGAATACTGGAGCTATTAATTTGATTGTTACTGGAGGAACGCCACCGTTTACTTATGCTTGGTCTAATGGCGCTAGAACAGAAGATTTAATCAATTTACCACCCGATAATTATATTATTACTGTTACAGATGCCAATGGTTGTAAAGCAACTGATTCTTGGAAAATTACCCGATTTGAACAATTAACACCTACCGTGGAAACTATTACTGATTTTGACTGTGATACTAAATATGTAAAACAAACTTTTGTAGGTCGTGTAAAAGGAGGAATTCCGCCTTATACACTCAGTTGGTCTGACGGTGTGGTTAGCGGAAGCAATAACCAAATCATGAATACAAACAACAACGGTTTGATTGTTTTTAGTGTTGAAGATAGCTTTGGTTGTAAAGAAGATGTAACTTTTAATGTAAATACACCTGTTATAGGAAATCCTAATTTTTCGTATGCTTCTTATGGTCATGATGTTTACAACTTGTATTCAATTTTTGATCCTATTTTGTTTACCAATTTGGCTACAGGAGATTTTACTAATATCTCTTGGGATTTTGGTGATGGTAATTTTTCAGACGAAGAAAATCCAGCACACATTTATACCAGAGTTGGTACTTATGCTGTCAAACAAATAGTGACTTATCCTTTTGGATGCCAATATGTTTATAACACAACTATTAAGGTCGAAAAAGGCTATAGTGTTGAAATGCCAACAGCTTTTACACCTAATAATGATGGAACGAACGATAGTTTTGCACCTGTATTCTTAGGTTTTATTGAAGTTACCTTGCAGGTTTATGACACCTGGGGAAGTATGATTTACAGCGAAACAGGAGAAACTATCAAAGGATGGAATGGAAAAGTAAAAGAATTGGATGCTGAAAACGGGAATTATTATTTCAAGATGATGGGAAAAACATTCTACAATCATACCATTACTCAAGAAGGAGCTCTTACATTAATTAAATAAAAGAACGCAATTACAAATGAAAATTAAATTAGTTATTATCTTGATTTCTTGTTTCTTTTATTCGAATGTTAAAGCACAAGATCCTGTTTTTACCCAATATTTTTTAGTACCCGAAACCTTAAATCCCGGATTCACAGGATTTATGGAAACTACCTATACGGGAATTATCCACAGAGAGCAATGGCCCGATTTGAATTTGAAAATAGATACTGATTATGCGTTTCTCAACACTTGGAGTGACGAAATGAATAGCGGACTAGGAATTAGTTTTTTAAATCAAAGAGAAAGTGCTACCGATTATAATTTCTCTCAAATTAATGCCAATTATGCTTACCGAGTTCGAGTGAGTGACGAATGGGATTTTAGACCTGCTATAGAAGTTGGTTTCGGGTTCAAATCTTTTGCATTTCAAAACTTACTTTTGGAAGACCAAATTAATATTCGAACAGGAATTAATAATTCGACCTCGATAGATCCTGCCTTAAGGAATGATAAAGTAGGTTTTTTTGATATTGGAGCCGGAATGGTTTTTAATACCGAAGATTTATGGATTGGTCTTTCGATGAAACACCTCAATAAACCCAATATTGCTTTTAATAAAGATGGAAATGTTCCTTTAAATACTTTTTTCTCTTTGAGTACAGGATATGAATTTCTTTTAGCTGATTATATCGATGTGCAGTTTTTTCCTTATGCTACAAAGATGTTCGCAACAGCTAATTATATGCAACAAGGACGCTACAACCGATTGGATATTGGAACTTCGATATTGTTTGAGCAAATGTTTTTTGGTGTTACAGCTGTAACTAATCCCGCTAAAAACGGATTAGATGGTCAGTTACTTACTTCGGTGAATCTTTTTACGGGATTGCAATACGATCATTTACGATTAGGAATTTCGTATGATTTAAACACCACCAAAATAGGAAGAACAGGCGGTGTTTATGAACTGTCTTTAACCTATCAATTCAATTTGGATAAAAAATGTTTTGGTTGCCCAAATTATATTGGAAGATAAAAAAGAAGCATTATTTTTTACCAAATATTTTTTTGAAAAGATTTACAATTCCTAAAACCACAAATCCAAAGACTAATCCAAGAGCAAATTCTTTAACAATGGCAGGCAATTGTTCGGCAAAATGATGGAAGAAATCAATATTGTGAGCAAAGATTCCGCCCGCAACCATAATTAGGGCAATAGTTCCAATAACCGATAAGCTTTTGATGACTTTAGGTAAAGCTTGTACAAGAAGATTACCTATAGATTTTGAAATGCTACTTTCTTTAGAACTCATTGCAATCAATTTTAATCCCAGTTCGTCCATTCTAACAATCAAGGCAACAATACCATAAACCCCCACAGTTGCTATAATTGCAATGATTGAAACTACAGCTATTTGTGTATTTAAAGGTTCCTCGATTACCGTACCTAATGCGATGATTACAATTTCTACCGACAGAATAAAATCAGTTAGAATAGCCGATTTTATTTTTTCTTTTTCCATAGCTAAAATCTCCGCTTCGGTAAAAGTTTGTGTTGTAATATCAGTTGTTGCATGTTTGCGATGAAAAAAGAATTCGTATATTTTTTCGGCGCCTTCGTAAGCTAAAAAAAGTCCACCTAAAACTAAGATGATAATTATTGCTACTGGAAAAAAAGCACTTAGCAAAAAGGCTATTGGAAGAATAATTAGTTTATTGATAAACGAACCTTTGGCAATGGCCCATAAAACAGGAATTTCTCTTGACGAAACAAAACCAGAAGCTTTTTCGGCATTTACTGCCAAATCATCGCCTAAAATACCTGCTGTTTTTTTAGCTGCAACTTTACTCATTACAGCAACATCATCCATAATTGCTGCGATATCATCTAATAGTGCGAAAAAACCTGATGCCATATAATTGTTTTGTTTATTTATTAGAGCGAAACTACTACTTTTTGTTTGAATTTTAATGTAAAAAATTACTCATCATCATCAAAATTTAAAAAATCATCGGGATTGAAAGGAATATCGTCATCCGGATCTTTGTCGTGTGCACTTACTCCTGGCGGATTGAATAAACCCCAATTGTCTTTAATGTAATTCCAAACATCAAAATTAGCTACCCAATCAATAAATAAGAGTCGGAATTCCTCGATTTCATTTCTCAATAAATGAATGTAATCCTGATCGGAAATTGCTTCTTCAAAACGTAAACTACCAGCTTGAACATAGAGTTCTCGGGCAGCTTTTCTAATAATGGTCGCATTTTCCATTTTCAAATCGTACAATTCTACTGCTTGAGCTCCGGCAATTTTAGCGGGGATTATCATGGCATTTTCGATCATAAACCGAACGGTAGTTTCTTGAAGAAATTCATTGTCAGCAGGAACAATTTCGATCAATCCTCGGGTAATTTTATAAATTTGCTCTGCTTTTTGATACAATGGAAATTGATCTAATTCGTCTCGTTTTGACATTCGTTTTGTTTTAAATAGTCTCAATTACACTCTCTTGTGGTCTTCTTGATTTTGGTGTCGACTCTAGTCTGTTGCTATCGTCTTCTGAACCGTAGCCTACAGCCATAGCAAATAGTGGTTTGTATGCAGTCATGTTAAGAATATCTTGGTATTTGTCTGATTCAATGCCTTCCATCGCTGTGGAATCCAAGCCTAATGCAACACTAGCGGTTAATCCAACGCCCAATGCGATATAAACTTGTTTAGCTAACCATATTTTCAAATCAGCTTCCGGCATGCTTGCTTTCATTTTATTGTACCAATCCTTTCTGGCTTCTGGTAATTCGTTTTCTACTACTTTTTGAAAAGCATCTAAATCATCGGCTACACTAAATACAACCAACAATTGGGCTTGATTGATTTTTTCGGTATTGTGCATGGAAACCGAAGCTAATTTAGACTTCATTTCTGGATTTTGTACAAATGTAAATTTCCAGGGCTGGATGTTTATTGATGAAGGAGTGAGGCGTAAAATTTCTTTTAAATCCGCTATTTTTTCTTGTGGTATCGCTTTATGAGCGTTGTATTTTTTTGCAGTGTATCTTTTTTGTATTAATTCTAAAATAGTCATGACTTTTCTTTTAAACGTTTAATAACGCAAAGTTAAGTGAATACTTGATTTTTTTATTGTGTTTCTCTGTACAAAAAACATTCGAACAGAAGTTTTCAATAAGTACACCTAATGGCTTATTTTAGTCCTTGAATGTTATTGTAAATTTGGCGCCTTCGTTTATTTTACTTTCTACTTCAATGCGACCACCTAAATTAGTAATGTGGTTGTAAATCAGGTACAGTCCAATTCCGTTACTATCAATATGATTGTGGAATTTTTGGTGTAATCCAAATATTTTATCCCGCACTTTATCCATGTCAAAACCCAATCCATTATCGGAATAGATTAACTGGTTTTTTCCATTTTCTTTTTTAGAAGTAATAGAAATAGAAGGAAAAGCGTCTGGTTTAGAATATTTTATTGAATTAGTAATCAGGTTTAAAAATATACTTTTCAGGTATTCTTTATTGAAGTTAATTTCAGGAACTTCCGAAAAATCAATACTAATATCAATTTTCGAATTGACTATTAACGAGTTAATAGAAAGCAAAACTTCATTTAAATTGTCATTTAAACTTAGCGATTCAATAGAAGCATTTAGCTCGTCTTTATGAATCATATCGTCTACTGATTTTTTTAAAGTTTCCCTTAAACGCTCAGTGGTTATTTTTAGAATATTTATAAATTCAAGTGTTTCTTCGTCATTGATTTTTGAAATATCAATAAGATCAAATACTGAAAGTAAATTATTTACCGGTGACTTTAAATCGTGCGAAGTTGTATAAGATAAATGCTTGAGGTCTTTATTGATTTTAGTAAGATTAGCAAGGAGTATATTGCGCTCTTCTTCAATTCTTTTTTTATGCGTAATATTTTTAGCAATGGCATACACTAGCTTTTCATCTTCAACGGGCATGGATGTCCAGGACAACCATACAATCTCACCAGATTTAGTTAAATATCTATTTTCGAAATTTAACAGGGGTTTGTTTTTATAAACTTCTTCTCTTGTTTCCAGTGTAATTTTAAGATCTGGTGTGTAAACAAAAGTATGGATGGGACGCGCATACAACTCTTCTTCAGAATAGCCTAATAATTTTGAAACCGTGGCGTTTATTCTCCTAAAATAGCCATCAAATCCGGCAATACAAATCAGATCGGCTGAGATGTTAAAAAAATTATCAAAATGGTATTCCTTATCAGTATTAGAATTTTTATTTTTTGTCATTGACATTGAAAATTATTGCTAATTGAATTTAGACTAATTTCCCAATCAAAGAATTACTTTTGGTGGGAGTGATACTTTCAAATTTAGCGAATAATTTTTCTAAAATAGAATAGAAACTCTAATTTAAAACCAATATAATTACATCAACTAGTTAGTGCTATTTTTTAATGGATAGTGCTTCAATTGTAGGTTTTTCAAAATCGACCCATTTTTCATAACCTTTATCGCTTAAATGTACTCCATCAACGGTGAGTTCTTTGGCTAAATCACCATTAGAATCCACAAATTGATTGTATATGTCCAGAATTTGATAATAGCCTTTGGCTTCATTTTTTTTAATTATGGTATTTAAAGCTAAAACATCCTGCTTTAAGTATTCTCTGCGGGTAGGTAAGACTGTGCGGACATAAATTATAGTCTCTGGAGATTTATGGCGAATTCTTTTTGCAATCTTTAAGATGTTTTTGCCCACATAAGCTGTTGAAGGCACTATTTTATCATATATTAATTTCCCGTTATCTTCCTCATGATGCTTGTTGAATAAATCATTAATACCTATCATGATAAATACTGCTTTAGGTTTGAAATAAACAATTTCGTTCAGACGTTTTAATACACCATCGCTAAGGTCACCGGCAATTCCGCGATTGCGAATATGAGGGATGTTGAATTTTTGATCCCAATTTTTGATTTTTTCTGTGATGCTATTTCCAATAAAAACAATTTCGCCCATTTCTAAAGGCTCTTTCTCAAAAGCGGCTATTCTTTGTTTGTAGTGTTTTTGTGTCCAGTTGTTATGGTAACGTGAGACAATTTCTTGTTTTGGATACAGTTTTGCTTTTTTTGCAGTAGTAAGAGATTTTGTTTGTCCAAATCCAGTTCCGCTTGATACAATTAGAAATAGAAGAAATAGTTGTTTTTTTAGCATTTTAGTTATCAATTTTATAGGTCTCAAAAATAGTTAAAACTAGGTACTTTAGTGCATTTTACTTTTCAAGCTCGCATATTCTTTCAGTCTGCCTAACCAAATATTAGGCTTTGCTTTTGATAGTGAGATTGCTTCGTTCCTCGCAATGACTTTGATTGCGGAAATGATTGTTTGCTCAGCCTGTGTGGCGAAGTCAAGAGACTTCGCAGGGCTGGTATAGGTATTTGTAATTTTCATATAGTTAATCTTGCAGTTGTTCTCTGCAACTTTGCAGCTGTCATTTGTAACTTTTCAGGTGCCTTCTGCAACTTTTCAGGTGTCATTTGCAACTTCGCAGGCCTTCTCTGCAACTTTGCAGTTGTCTTCTGCAACTTCGCAGGCCTTCTCTGCAACTTTGCAGTTGTCTTCTGTAACTTCGCAGTTGTCATTTTTAACTTTACAGTTGCCTTCTGCAACTTTGCAGTTGTTCTCTGCAATTTTTGGGTAATGTTCTGTAAATTATTAAATCACTTTTACAAATGTTAATTTGCTTATTGCTTTGTATTGCGGACTCGACGCACTATATATCGATTTAACATAGGTTTTGATACTGCCTGCCGTGTCTACCAGTCCTACAGCTTCTGTGTACAGCAGGTTGTTTCTGCTTATTCGGGCATTGTTTAGCGGTACTTCGGTAGTGGTTACCGCAGTGTTTTTGGCTTTCAAATCGTTGTAGAGGGCGGTAAGGGCAGTAATTTTTAGTTCGGCTTCGTTAGGGGCATACTGCGGGATGGATGCCAGCATTTTTATTAGTTTGTCCAGATTATCCAGGCGGTTGTCATAGCTTAGTTGAGAGGTTGAGATTTCAGTAATTTCCTCTCCTGCATCGGCTGCGGTTTTCTTTTCTTCGTCTGTTTTCTTTGGGGTGGCACGACGTCCTTGTAATTTTCTAATTATGGTTTTAGCGGCATCGTTAACTTCGGTCGTGGTGTCTGAAGCTTTAAGCGCATTGCCTAATCGGGTTACCAGTTTGTCCAGTGGTTTAAAGGCGACTACTCTTGCTGCAACGGCATTTTTGTAAGCAGGAGTAAGGGTATTAACAGCGGTAAGGCTGTTGCGGGCTGCGGTTGCCTGTGCCTGAAGGGCTGCGATTTTTAGTGATGCTTTACTAGGATTGTAAGCAGTGCCATAAGAAATGCAGTTTGTAATCAATTTGTCAAAGTTAGCTGCATTGCGGTTGTGTCCTTGTTCGGAAGTACTTGCCATAATTTTAAATTTAAAGGTTGGTAATGGATTAATTAACTACCGAAATTTAATACATTTTTTGTATAATCTAAAAAAAATCTTTCAAAAAATGTAATTTTTTATAC